>JAQGOW010000624.1 GCA_028293405.1 Verrucomicrobiales bacterium | reverse complement strand
AGACGTCTACAGCCGGATTGATTATATCCTCGCCAGTCGTGGTATCTCGCATGAATGGCTGAACGAAGACACCTATGTGTTCAGTACCCCTGAGTGGGGTATTGCATCGGATCATCGACCGGTGGTGGCGGATTTTGTTGCGGTGGAGAGATGATGGGCAGGCTTGTAACTGCACTTCGCGTTGTGCGTGTGGCGGCGTGAATCTTGACTTCGAGGCCCTATTGCAGAAAGCTGTTCGGCTCTATGGCCGACGTAAAAACGAACGATTTGATGGAACGCATTGTCTCGCTTTGCAAGGCCCGCGGCTTTGTCTTTCAGTCCTCAGAAATCTACGGCGGCATCAATGGATTTTGGGATTACGGTCCACTCGGCGCTGAACTCAAGCGCAACGTCAAAGACCAATGGTGGCGCTCCATGACCCAGCAGCGGGATGATATAGCCGGTCTCGAGGCGACCATCATCATGTCCCCGCGCATCTGGGAAGCCTCCGGCCACGTCCACACCTTCGCCGACATGATGGTCGAATGTCCCGTGACCAAAAAACGTTTTCGCGCCGACCAGGTCGAAGAATCCAGCGGCATTGTTTACAAATTTTCCGGCGCAAAAGACGCGGCCGGCAAAGCTAGCGAAGAAGCGTTCGAAGTCATGGTTCCATTGGGCAAACCAAAAGAATCAGCGCTGAAAGTTGCAAAGCAATTTTATCAATCGCGCGGTTTGCCTGCGCCTGAACCAATCGATGCCGGTGAACCGGCGAAGGTTGAGAAGTCGACGCTCTACAGCCCTGACAGTGGCGCGCGTTTGAGCGATCCGCGTCCGTTTAATTTGATGTTCAAGACGTTCGTCGGCCCGATCGAAAGCGAGGACAGCGTTGCTTACTTGCGCCCCGAAACTGCCCAGGCGATTTTCGCGCAGTTCAAAAACGTGCTCGCGACTTCGCGCCAAAAAGTTCCGTTCGGCATTTGCCAAATCGGCAAAGCCTTTCGTAACGAAGTCACGCCGCGCAACTTCACATTTCGCTCACGGGAGTTCGAGCAGATGGAACTCGAGTTTTTTATTCGGCCCGACGAAGTTATCGAAGCGATTTGCGGCGACGTGGCCAAGCCCACCGACCCGGGACATCCCGGCGCGCCGCAGACCAACTGGGGCTGGCAGATGTGGCATCAGTATTGGGTCGAAGAACGCATCAAGTTTTACGAAAGCATCGGCCTGCCGCGCACGACGTTGGTCGAGTATTGGCAAAAGCCGGAAGAGCTCGCGCACTACGCTCGTGCGACTGTGGATATTTTATACAAATTTCCATTCGGCAAAAAGAATGCACAAGGCGAACTGATGGGTGAAGAACTCGAAGGCGTCGCCGCACGAAGCGATTTCGATTTGTCGCAGCACCAACGGTTCTCGGGAAAATCCCAAGGCGTTTTCGACGAAGATTTGAAAGCGGGTTGGGCAAAACTCACGCCTGAGAAGCAGGCGGATTTGACCAAGCGCTATTACGATACCCGCTTCAAATATTTAACGAAGACCGACGAAAGGCCCGACCAAGCCGAACGCATGGCGAAGGAAGACGCGGCCGGATTGGCCAAGGGTAATTACATCCCGCACGTCATTGAGCCGTCGGCGGGCGTGGATCGTTTGATGCTGGCGTTGATTTGCAACGCTTACGCCGAAGAACTCGCGCCGGACGAAAAAGGCAAAATGGAACAACGCATTGTGTTGAAGTTCCACCCGCGCGTTGCGCCGATTAAAGTCGCGGTGTTTCCGTTGCTGAAGAATCGTCCTGAGCTCGTCCAAAAGGCGATGGAAGTGCGCGAGTTGCTTCGGCCGCACATGACCGTATTTTATGATGAAGGCGGCGCGATTGGCCGACGTTATCGTCGCCAAGACGAAGCGGGGACGCCGTTTGGGGTGACGATTGATTTCGAAACTCTCGGCGAAAACGGCCCCGATCAGAAGGATACAGTAACTCTACGCGACCGCGACACCATGACGCAGATACGGGTGAACATAAAAGACCTGTTGGCTGTCTTATTAGAGAAGGTTCGCTAGATGGCGTTAGATGAAAAAAAGGCGGCGGAGCCAATGACTCCGGTGGAGCAGGAAGTGCCGCTGTTAAAGCGCGCCATAACTCTCTACCTGATTATCATCTTCAAGATAATCAAAGGCTCGCTGTTCCTGACGCTGTCGATCGTTGTTTACGCTTTGTCGGACAACAATTTGCCGGTGGAATTCCAGAGGCTGATGGAATTTTTGCGAATCCATCCGGGCAATCGGTTTTTTCAAATGCTCGCCGAAAAAGTCGGGAACATTACGGAAACGCAAATGGTCCATGCCGCTGTTGGCACGTGCATTTACAGCATGTTCTCGTTGATTGAAGGCACGGGAATGGCCTTTCGCGCGGGCTGGGCGGGTTGGATGGCGATTGGCGAATCGGCGTTTTTCATCCCGTTGGAATGCCGTGAATTGTTGAAGCATTTTTCGTGGTACATGTTTGCTGTGATGCTGTGCAACGTCGTGATCGTCTGGTATTTGTTTAAGTACAAAGACATCTTGTTTCACCATCATCATCACCATCCCAAACCTGTTTCGAAATGACGCTTGCAATCGGTTTCGATTCGGCTAATGTGGAACCTCGGAAGCGAGCGTAGCTCAGCCTGGTAGAGCATCACGTTGCCAACGTGAGTGTCGAGGGTTCGAATCCCTTCGCTCGCTCCATTTTTTGTACACGTCCCATTCCTGTTTGCCAAAACCCTCCAGTGCGTCACAGTACGTGTGCATCCATGTTCAAAACCAAGTCCATAGCAACGAAAGCTGAGGCGTCGGATGGCTTGCGGATTCTGGCGAGCCGCTTTCGCGGACACGGTGTGCCGGCGTCAGCATACGATGTTTGGATGCCGAACCTCGGGCCGACGGAGAAGCTCCTGAAGGAATTTAAGGCCCGGAAGGTCGATTGGGCGGAGTTTAGTCGTCGGTATCGCGATGAAATTTTCGCGGATAGTTCTATCGATAAGGATAACCGCACGATCAAGAACCATGGGCAGAAGTTTACGCTCCGATTGCTTCAGCGGATCGCGCAGGACGAGACGATCACTTTGATGTGCCAGTGCGCGGAGCAAGAGCCGCATTGTCATAGGCATTTGTTGGCGAAAATCCTGCAGAAGAAAATTTAGTTTTTTCGCACAGTCCCGCTCAAAACCGGTTTTTTGTAAACTGCTCAGTGGAAGGGGGATTAGTTTACAACGCGCGGCGCAGAATTTCTCGCAAAATCCACTTGGCCCCACTCCTGCTAGTTCACTAGCGAGAAATTTGTTTTTGCTATGCCATCATTTGCCTATGTAGCCCGGGATTCGACGAGCGGACGCGAGATTAACAGCGTCCTCGATGCTTCGTCTGAATCGAATGCAGTTGCGACCTTGTTGAATCGCAATCTGTTGGTCGTTTCCATCCAGGAAAAGATCAGTAAAAAAGGCAAGAGCGCCGGCGGCAAAGTGCCATTGGCCGACCTTGTCGTTTTTACGCGCCAACTCGCGACCATGATCGATGCTGGTTTAGCGATGGTGCAATCTCTCCAGGCGCTCGCCGAACAGTCCACGAATAAGATGATGCGCGAAGTCATCAAAGACGTCACCAGCCGCGTGGAAAGTGGCGACAGTTTTTCCGACGCTTTGGTGAAGCATCCGAAGGTTTTCAACAAACTCTATTGTTGTATGGTCGGCGCGGGTGAAAAGGGCGGTTTGCTCGCCGAAATTTTGTCCCGTTTGGCGACTTATTTGGAAAACACCGCGCGCCTGCGCAAGAAGGTGAAATCCGCCATGATGTATCCGACAGTCGTGACGGTCGTGGCCATCGGCATCACAATCTTCCTGCTCGTGAAAGTTGTGCCGGTATTCAGCGATATTTTCAGCAGCCTCGGCGGTAAGTTGCCGACGCCGACGCAATATTTGATCAACGTGAGTAACGCGCTGCAGCACTACTTCCTGGTATTTGCTCTTGGCGCCGGCGGCATTGTGGGCGGTTGGCTTTACTTCATCAAGACGCCGACCGGTCGTGCGTTTTGGGATGCGAAACGAATTAAACTGCCGATCTTCGGGCAAATTGCGCACAA
>JAQGOW010000617.1 GCA_028293405.1 Verrucomicrobiales bacterium | reverse complement strand
AAATCGGCGCTGCGCGTTGATAGTCGCGAATCTAATCGGTCACAGTCGGCCAATGACTTAAATGCATCGGCTAATTACGACTTGGATTTAACGGAACGGTTGCACAATTACTACCAGAGTTCGTATTCGCAGTTTTCTGGCGATGGATTCGATTCGAAAGACCTCTATGGAAGCGCTGGATTGCGACATCAACTGTTCGAGAGCCTGACCTCGGGTTTGGATGTCCATGGCACATGGGCCGACAGCGGTGCGGGGGGCACAGCGACACAATCGACCTCTGCCGGCGCAACCGTTTCCGAGGATTACTCGAAACGAATTGGATCCTGGGGCCGGCTGTCCATCAGTGACAGTGCGAGCTACAATTTCAATCATCAAAGCAGCAGCGGCGGCATACTGGTCATTGCTAACGAATCCCACGTTGTGCCTGCGAACCATTTGGTACGTTTGAGTCACGTGCGCGCGCTGGAAGTGAGCCTTGTTACGGACTCGAACAACGTGCCGCTCCTCGACGCGACCGACTACACAGTGATCCACTCCGAGCCCTGGCAGATTCAGATCAATCCGTTTGGACCGAGCCATATTCAATCGGGTGCGATGATTCAGGTGACCTACAAGGTGCAGAATGATCCGACGGCCAGTGCGACAAGCTTTAGTGACGTTGTGCAGGTAAGGCTAAGTTTTTGGAATGAGATGGCATCGATTTACGCCCGGTATAGCTTTACCGACAACCATTCGTCCTCGCCGAACATCATCGTCGACAACGAAAAAGTGTTTCAGGCGGGTGCAAATTTCGCGTGGAAGCGGTTGGTGTTGAATGCTGAGTATACCGATCAACGTTCGACCTTCTTTACGTTGCGGAGTTTAGGCTTATCCGAAACCTATTCGATGGACCTGAGCGACAACTCGACGTTGTCGGTCGATCTGAGCCAGCAATGGGACGAGAACGCGAGCACAGGCGGGCCGGCTATAACGCAGTCAAAACAACACTCAACATTTTACAACTTCATGGTGAGCTACGATTGGCGGCCGATGCAAAGGCTTAGTTGGAAAAATGAAATCGGTTATCAGCACCAAACCGGCTTTAATATGAGCCAGGACTTATTGGCAGCGCGGTCCTACTTGAATTGGTACGTCGGCAAGATTCAGGTGAGCATGGGATACGAACATGAAAACATCAACTATCTGCGCGAGACGAAGTTGCGCGATTATGTATTCTTTAAGCTGCGGAGAAATTTTTAAATGTTGAAAAAAGTTCAATACGGGATCGTAGCTGCGGTGGTGTTCGTGCTTCTGACTGTTTGCAGTTTTTCAATTGCTCGGCAGCAACCGACCGTTCTTACTCGAAGACACGTGTGGCCATCGCCGCCTGATGACGCACGGATCGAATATGTTCGAAATTTGAGTCATCCACGCGACATCGGTCAGCGCGTTTCTACGTTCGCTCGGATTGGGCACTGGATCACGGGCGATCAGGGCGAGGACCTTGCCTTGCAGAAGCCGTTCGGACTGGCAGTGGATGATCTCGGCAATCTTTGCATCACCGATACCGGCGCGAACCGCGTTTCGTACGTCGACTTAAAAAAGAAGCAATGGCGCAACTTCGATCACGTGGACAAAATGCCATTCGCATCGCCCATTGCGGTGGCGCACCACAAAGACATTTTCTACGTCGCTGATTCTGAGTTGGCCCGTGTCATTGCGTTCCGCGATAACAGCAAATCAGTATGGACCATTGGGCAACCGTTAATTCGGCCTGCGGGATTGGCCATCGACGGCAACATGCTGGCAGTCGTCGATTCGCAGGCGCATGCGGTTTTTGTTTTCGATCTCAACGGCAAGCTGCGTTTTCGGTTTGGGAAACGCGGGACAGGGCAGGGTGAGTTCAATTTCCCAACACACATTGCCAGTGACCGTCGGGGGCATTGGCTCGTCACTGATTCGCTCAACTGCCGTGTGCAGATTTTCGATTTGAACGGAAAGTTCGTTTCTGAATTCGGCAGCAATGGTGATACCTCCGGCCATTTCAGCCGCCCCAAAGGAGTGGCGGCGGATACGTTCGGTCACATTTACGTCGCGGATGCGGTGTTTGCGAATTTCCAGGTTTTTAGTGCCGATGGGCGACTATTGTTAAATATTGGCGAGCGCGGCAATGGACCTGGCGCATTCAGTATGCCCGGGGGAATCGCCATTTCGCGCGAGAACGAAATTTATGTGGCTGATGGCTACAACCATTGCGTTCAAGTTTTCAAATACATCGGAGCGCCCTAGCCAATGACAACGAAACACACCATTATAATCTGCTGCGTGGCGTTGATGGTCGCAGTTGCCGGTCGTGCCGATTCGGTGGTGCATTCGGTGCACAACCTGTCAGCGAGCGGGCCGGGGACAAACAAGGCGACAGTCGAAATGGACGTATGCGTTTTTTGTCACACGTCGCACCGTTCACAAGGCGCTTCACCGTTGTGGAATCACAATTCGTCGAGCGTCAGCAATTACGTTGTCTACAGCAGTCCGACGCTGGATGCGATTGGGTTGACGATTCCGCAGCCCAACGGCGCGTCCCGCCTCTGCTTAAGTTGTCATGATGGAACGATTGCCCTTGGAAGTGTCAGCAGTCGCGTGACGCCAATCGTGATGCAAAAGGGGGTCACAACGATGCCGATAGGACATGCGAATCTGGGAACAGATTTATCTGGCGACCATCCGATTTCGTTCGTTTATGACCGCCAGCTCGTGACGAAAGATCCAACGCTGCAAGATCCGACGACTTTGAAAGGTAAAGTGCGGCTGGACGGCGAAAGCAGAATGCAATGCACGTCGTGCCACGATGCTCACGACAATCAGTTTGGGAATTTCCTCGCCATGGACAACACGGCCTCGGCTTTGTGTCTGACGTGTCACTCGCCTTCGACGTGGCCCAACTCCGCGCATGCGATTGCGCCCGCTGCCTCGCCACAAATGACGACGAGCAAAATGGCGGTGAAATCGAAACTCAGATCCACGCCCAAGACGACTACTGTTTCGGCGATGGGTTGCGCGAGTTGTCATTCAAACCATCGCGCTGGTGGTAAGAAACATTTGATGAAGTTCGATGCGCCCGAGGACAATTGCTTGAGTTGCCACAACGGTAATGTTTCGACGAAGAACATTGAGGCGGATATCAGAAAAACAAGCGCGCATCTCGGTGGCTTTAATGCCAAGGCGCACGATAAGACCGAAGATCTCATCAACCCGAAATCACGGCTCGTGGTTTGCGGCGATTGCCATGACTCGCACGCGGCCAATTCAACGAAAGCCGTCGCGCCGTTTGCCCCCGGCGGGTTGAACGGAG
>JAQGOW010000598.1 GCA_028293405.1 Verrucomicrobiales bacterium | reverse complement strand
TTCGTCAGAAAATCCAGCGCCTGCCCATCGATCTCCTTCGTCCCCTGCCTCCCATACCGCAGCAAATCCATAAAATACTGACCGTCCTGACTCGCGATTGTGTCTTCGCGATTGTCCTTCTGCACATTTAAGCCAAGCGGCAAAATTCCAATAATCGCCACCAGCGCAAAACCAATCACGCCAAGTGCAATCGCAATTTCAATCATCGTGAACCCGCTGGCCTTCCCTGCCCTATTAACTTTCAAGTTCACTTTCACTATTGAATCTCCTTCCGTTCCAATCGCGCGCGACCAGTCAGCCAATTGATGTGAATCAAATGATAGTCGTTCGTCGAACTCCCCGGCGGCGTCTCGGCCCAGTCAGCAGCGGATAAAATGAATCGCCCAGCAGCGTCTTGAGGATAGAACACGCTCGCGCGGGTCAACGGAATGTATTGGTCTTCAGTCGTGGTCAGTGCTCCTGTCGGACTGAAAGCGATGTAAGGCAGTTGGAACCCTGAACTCGTGCTGGTCGCCGCTTCAATCGACGGAAACGGAAACAGAGTTGTTGGGGGGTTCGTTGCGAACGCATTAACCACAAACTGTTTCGACGAATTGGTGTCATCGACCACCATACTTCTCGAAAACTTCTCCTGCGCGATGGTGACTCCATCCGGCAACTTGCGCCATGGCGTCAAATATTTTGGATAAGAGCGCCCCGGTTGATCGCCGACCGAACGCAGAGTCAACAAAGCATACATCGTGTATTGCCCCGTGATCAGGTTCGTCATATTCGGGGTGTTCATCGCTTTACCAAAAGCGGTGTCATTCGGAGCATTCCAAAACGCTGGCGGCACAAAAACCATGTAAACCGTCGTGCGATTCAGCAGCGCCTTTTGCCGCGCATATGCGACATCATCCAACATCTGCCGCGTCGCCGCCGTCATCGTGTTCGACTTCCCAAACCCACCCAGATGCGGCAACGCCAACGCCGCCATCAACCCGATACTCGCGATAACAACCAACAATTCGATCAACGAAAACCCACGTCGAGCCCGCATCTGCAAATTCCACAGACCGACTTCCAGAGAATTGCCCAGCATCGTCTTGGCATTTTGGATCTTGGAACTTGGATGCTGGAGCTCGGAGCTTTCCGCACGGACCGACACGTTCCCCTCCTTCGACTCCTTCCATCGAATCTCAACCTTCCGTCCCGCTTTGTTCGGTCCAGTTCTCATTACCAATTGCCGTTTGTCACAGTCTTGCTTCCAACAGTGAACACCGCCCACAAATCGAATGACTCGATATTGTGCCGGTTCGTCGACGACGAATCATAACGCCACGGATTGTTCGGACTGCCCTGAAAATCCACCGGAACCGTCAGCACATTCACATTCACGGCATTCGCTACAAAATTGCTCTTATACTGAACCGCCTTCGGCGGCGGATTATAAAATCTCTGCGGCTCAATCGAGTTCAACACCCCATTTCGATTGAACGCATTGAAATACTCATTGGATGCAACCAAGCTCCCATCAAACGCCGTGTATTGATTCTTAGCCACGTCGTAAGTCGGCCCGGTCAATTCATAAAACAACTGGTTCGTCCCTGCCGACGCCCGATCATCCACAAGTCGGTCTTTGGCGACATTATTGTTATCCGGCGGAAACGACCCCAACTTCTCGTGATACGTTTCGATCGCGGTCACCAACCGATGCTTCTCCGCATCCACCAGCGAATACTTTTTCTTCTCCGCCGCACGAATGCCCACCCCGGCGATCAACGTCGCCAAAAGCGCAATCACGCCAATCACGACCAACATTTCAATCAACGTGAAACCTTGGCCCTTGGATTTAAAAATTCGAACTTCGTTGCTCATATATTATCCGTTTTGCACACGGCTGACTCGTTGGTCCCTAACCTCCTGCTCCATCCGTTCACTCAGCCACTGCTTCATCATGCTCTGATAATTCAAATACCTGGACCGCGCGATTCGTTTAACCCGTGCGAGCATGCGCGGATCCATCCGCAACGTGATCGTCACTGAATCCGACAACTCACTCGTCGCCACCGACGAATCCATCAACCGCGTTTCCAGCCGGTTCTCGGCCCAATACGCCGCTTCGGCCTCTTCGCGGTCGAACAGCGGCACTTCCTCCCAGTTTGCAATAGCGTTCATCATGAGGCGAGCGTTTGATTAAGTTTTCGTTGATAAAAATTCTGCTCCTCCGGCTCGAAGGGCCGGGCGTAAATCACCTTCACCTGCTTGCCGTTCGTGCGATAAAGAGAAAAAATCCCGGTCCCATCACCAGTCATCCCCAAATTGAAATAACGCGCCTGGACAGAAAACCGTGGGGAATCAGGAAGCAACCGCACAGCAAAAGGATCCTCGAACGATTCCTCGATAGATTGCACGTTCAGAGAACGATTCAAATTGAACGGCGGATTGTTCCAGTCAAAATCCATACACTGTAAATCAATTAGCTATGCTTTGTGATTACAATGTATATACAAATCAACCTCTCGTGTCAACAGTTCTCGTTTGTAATCGGTTAAGTATTTGATAATCAAAAAGGTACGGCGCGGCGCTCGGGCGTGCCGCTTCAACAGAAATTCGTATATACCTGTATCGGCATCAATTCCCTTGCAAATCAGATGGCATCAGATATGGTGTCATTACTGTGAAAACCCTCACCGTCACGGAAGCCGCTCGCAACTTCAGTCGCGTTCTGGACGAAGTTGAAAACGAGCAGGAAGAAATTGTGCTCGTGCGCAACCACCGCCAAATCGTCCGCCTCGTTCCCGAGCCGCCGACGCAAACGGCTTTGGAAGTTTTTGGCGATCTCTATCGCACTTTGGACGATGAAACGGCCGATGCCCTCATCGAAGGCGTCCGCAAAGCTCGCAAAACCGGTCAAGCAACTTTGGCATCTCTGAAAAACCCGTGGGCTTCCTGATCGACACCGACCTCTGGATCGCAGTCGAGCGCGGCAAATTGAGTGCTGCTGACCTTCACGCGATCACCAAAGCCGAACCCGTTTTCGTTTCGCCGATTAATCTCGCTGAGATGCAGTTTGGTGCCGAATTGATCGATGACCCGCAGTTGAAACAAAGAGCGATCTCAATGATTCGGAAAATGAAACGAAAGGCATTGATGCGCATCACCGGTGATACGGCTGAGGTGTTCGGAGTGCTCGCGGCAAAACTGACTCGGTCCGGTCGACAATCTGATTTTCGCATCCAGGACCTCTGGCTCGCCGCCCAAGCCGTTCAGCGCGACTTCACCTTACTGACCGGTAACGGAAAACATTTTCGCGACGTTCCGGACCTAAAATTCATCGAAGTGCCACATTGATCATTCTTTCTACGACTTAGAAAATCCGTTTTCCGAAATGAGAATAGAATTAGGATTCCTGACACGAACCTCCGTCGATTTTGCACACCACGCGCCCGCGACAGCGCTTGTCCGGGTCAACGCACCAGCACGTTGAACTGCTGCCGTCCCCTGCCCTTTTACGGTATGGTCGCCGTGAGAAACTCTGCTGTCTGTTGCAGGTCGCGGGTGAGATCGTCACGTTCGCGCAACAGTGGTGACAACGGTTCAGCCACATTCTGCTGTGCGATGGACGCGACGCTAAAAGTCGGAGCTGTAACAATCGGGGCGCTCGGCTGAGTGACGTCGGTTGTGGCAGGGAAGAAATTCAGCACCAGCACCACAATGATCGCCGCTGCAGCCGCAGGAATCTCCCACGTCCATCGAACCCGCGCACGAGTCGACTCAGCCTCACAGCGCGAGGTCCTCACGGCGCGCATAATGCTGGAGTGCAACTGCGGTGGAGCTTTCGGTCGACGTGCCGCGGACATCAATCGCCGTTCCATCGCGCTGGTCGCGCTTTCAAAGCTGCACAACTCCGGCGACCGCGCGATCTTCGCTTTCAACGACGGCGCAAGACGTTCCCGGTCGTCGTGGGCCGCGGAGATTTTAAATGCGGCAAAAATGTTCGGCCAAATTTTCATACGATTTCGGATTATGCCCGGCATGAGGTGACAACTGTCGGGCCAGAGATTTTCGTGCACGGAACAAAAGGACTTTAACGTGAGTGCGCGTCAGCCCAAGCGCGCGGGCAATGCCGACGACATCCATATCTTCCGCATAGCGCAGCCATAGCGCGTGAAATTGGTTCGGCGACAAAACCGAACGAGCGCAGTTCCAACTGACATCGCTCTCCCCATCGTGCGCGACCTCCGCACCAGGCTCGGCGGCGATTTCCGGTTGCTCGCTCAACACTTCCGTCGGCTCCGGTCGACGGCGGTGGTGGTCAATGCACAATCGACGCGCAATGGCGAACAGCCAGGGCGCCAATGTTCGCGAACCGTCGAACCGATCGAACGCGCGCCAGGCGCGGACAAAAGTATCTTGCGTGATTTCAGCGGCATCCTCTGGCCGGCGGCAGGAGTGCAGAGCGAAGCGGTAGATACGAGTTTCAAAGCGCGAGACCAGTTCTTCAAACGCAACCATGTCACCTGCACGGCTGCGTTCGACCAGCTGCTCGTCAGTAAGAGCTTCGAAATCGTGTGGCATTAATTTTTATGCCCTTTGTGCGGCTGTTTCGCGGCGGTCTTCATCACGTCCACCACCTCAGTGGCGGGCATGTTCAACGTGACCGTCACCTGCGCTGCATCCTGTGTCAAATGCAGCGCGTTGCAAACCTTAACACCGGCGGCATGGTCCGTGTTCAGTTTGCCGAGCGCGATCAGGCCACGGAGGATTTCAGCTACCGCAGTTGCCCCATCGCCATTCTCCGCATCTAGCACGAACTCCGCCGTCACATTGTCGCCCGTCTGCCCGATGTGAAACCGCGCCGCTTTCGTCTGCTTCAAAACAGCCGCATTCGGATCAGTTCCCGGAACCTTCAGCTTGGAACCAGCAGCCTCAGCCCAAACCTCGCCCTTGCCGAGTTGTGGGAAAACGCCGCTCTTCGAGAGATTGCCCGCTTTGCCATCCAGAACATCGAGCGCCTGCGCCACCGACGCTTCACGCTGCCCGAAAACCACCCGCGCGCCGTGGATCGCCGCGTAAACTCTGGGCACAGCAGTTCCCGATTCCGTC
>JAQGOW010000585.1 GCA_028293405.1 Verrucomicrobiales bacterium | reverse complement strand
CGCGGTGTACCGTCCGGTTTCGTTTTGTCCCAGACGATCTCGCCTTTGAACCCGACGACGTCCTTCACCAACTCGGACAAATCTCTAATCGAGATTTCGCGGCCCGAGCCAACATTCGTGAACTGCTCCTCGTTATAATTGCGCATCAGGTAGACGCACGCCGCGCCGAGGTCGTCGGAATACAAGAACTCGCGTAACGGCGCACCAGTCCCCCAGCAGGTGACAGTCGCGGCGCCACCAATCTTCCCTTCGTGAAACTTGCGGATCAATGCCGGCAAAACGTGCGACGTTTGCAGATCATAGTTATCATTCGGCCCATACATGTTGGTGGGCATGGCGCTAATGAAATTGCAGCCGTATTGGCGCCGATATGCCTGGCACATTTTGATGCCAGTGATCTTTGCAATCGCGTACCACTCGTTGGTCGGTTCCAGCGGAGCGGTCAGCAGGTAATCTTCTTTCAGCGGTTGTGGCGCGAGCTTTGGATAAATGCACGAACTACCTAGAAACAACAATTTCTTCACGCCCGCGCGATGGGCACCGTGAATAAGATTGTTTTGAATCTCCAGATTTTCGTACAGGAACTCGGCAGGCTGGTCGTTATTGGCGAGGATGCCCCCAACTTTTGCCGCCGCAATGAAAACGAATTCCGGTTGCTCCTGTGCGTAGAATCGTTCGACCGCCGCAGCATCCATCAGATTCACTTCCTTGCGCGTTTTGCCGATGAGGTGCTTGAAACCCTCGCGTTGGAGCTCACGCCAAATCGCGCTTCCAACTAATCCTCGATGACCCGCCACATAAATCCGAGAGTCCGGTTGCATTTCAAACGAAATCTAGTCACGACTACACTTTCGGTCTAGCGAAAAGCCCTCACTTTCCCTTCCAATTTTCCCCGAGCCCTCTATATATTGGCAAAGTGAACGCGGTTGTTGAAATCAAGGATCTACGCGTCGAATACCCTTCGCGCGAACTCGGCCAGAAAACTAAGGTCGCGGTAAACGGCCTCACCCTCAAGGTGTCTGCAGGCGAGGTTTTTGGTTTTCTGGGGCCGAACGGCGCCGGTAAAACGACCACCATGAACGTGTTGCTCGGGTTTGTAAATCCGACCAGCGGCAGCGCTTCCATTTTTGGCGTCGATGTCCGCGAACCGATCGCCCGTCAACGCATTGGCTACCTCCCGGAACTGACCTACTATTATAAATTCCTCAATGCCGAAGAACTGCTCCGCTTTTACGCCAAAATTTTCAACATCCCAAAATCAGAACGCGAAAAGCGCATTGATGACGTTCTGAAGCTTGTCGAACTGGATCATGCCCGCACGCGTTTGATTAAGACCTATTCCAAAGGCATGCAACAACGCGCGGGTCTTGCCCAGGCGCTGATCAACGATCCTGACCTGCTGATTCTCGACGAACCTACCAGCGGCCTTGATCCGTTGGGACGCATGAAAGTTCGCGAAATTATCCAACGACTAAAAGAGCGCGGCAAAACCGTTCTATTTTCGTCGCACGAACTTGGCGAGGTCGAAACAGTCTGTGATCGCATTGGAATCTTATGTCAGGGCGAATTGCGCGCCGAGGGACGAGTTGCGGATATCACCGCACAACATCAAACCAATCTTGAACGCGTGTTTTTGAAAATCGTCGGATATCAGGAAGCATGAACAACATTTTTGCCATTGCCAGCGTTGTCCTGAAGGAAATGTATCGGCGGAAGGATTTCTACGTGCTGTTTGTTTTGACGGCGCTGATTACCCTCGTCATGGGCTCGGTGAATATTTTCAACGACGATAAAGTGGTCCGTTATCTAAAGGAAATTTGTCTGCTCTTGATCTGGGTTTCGAGCCTTGTCATCGCGATCACGACAGCAGCGCGGCAGATTCCCGCTGAGCGTGAAAGCCGCACTATCTTTCCGTTGCTGGCCAAGCCGATCAGCCGCAACCAAATGATCCTCGGCAAATTTGTCGGCTGCTGGATTGCCTGTGCATTGGTGCTTGTCGTGTTCTACTTGTTCTTTGGCGTCATCAGCGGCGCGCGCGAACATTTCTGGCCCGTTGTTCCTTACATGCAGGCCCTGTTCTTTCATTGGATTTTTTTAGGTATCGTCATCGCGCTGGTCTTATGGGGCTCGCTCGTATTCACAGCAGTCTCTTCAAACGCGACCATTTGTTTCATTATCGTCGCGGGAATTATGCTCCTCGGTGGGCATTTGAACCAAATCGCCGGGCGCATGAACGGAATCTCCGCCACGATTACCTCGGCTATCTATTACATCATTCCGCACCTGGAATTCTATGATCTGCGCGATTGGATTATTCACGATCGCGGCGTCGTCGCGTGGGGACCGTGGTTGATCGCATCCGTTTACGGACTTGTTTATTCGGCGATCTTCCTCGGTCTGGCGTGCATTGCGTTTCGTCGAAAGGCGCTCACGTTATGACGCGCCTGCTGCTTGGCTTGGGAATTGTCAGCGCATTTAGCCTGTCCACCTGGCTGCAACCGCGCTTTGCCGCGATGCAGACCAATCCTAATGCGACCGACAGCGCCTTGGGAATTTTGATGGGCGAAAGCAGCCGCGTTTTCGCAAACCATTTTCTGCTTAAAGCCGACGCCTATTTTCACAGCGGCACATATCCATCTGTTTTTGATACGGTCACAAATAAAGAACCGTCCGCAATCATGGGCGAAGCGCATGCTGACCACGACCACGATGCCGATCAGGTCCATGGTAAAGACGAACATGACGATCACCATGAGGAATCTATTTACGGCGAACCCCATGATTGGATCGAACGACTCGGGCACAGCTTCATTCCCACCCTTCACACGCATCTCGATAAACCTGGCGAAGCTCGCGAAATTTTGCCTTGGCTAAAACTTTCTGCCGAACTCGACCCACAAAAAATCACCACCTACGTCGCTGCCTCGTATTGGCTGCGTCATGATCCGAAGCACGCCGATGAAGCCGAACCGTTTTTGCGTCAGGGACTGCGCGCCAATCCCGACAGTTACGAAATCCTTCTGGAGCTCGGCAAATACTATAACGAAACCAAAAAAGATCCCGTTCGCGCGCGCAATGTTTGGGAACTTGCTTGGGCCAAGTGGCAAAAACAAAAGGCTGCCGACAAGAAGCCTGACGAACTCACAGGCGCGGAAATTTTAGGTGAATTGGTTAAAGAAGCCCGGTCGCGCGACGATGCGCATAGCCAAATACAATATCTCGAGCTTCTGAAAGATTTAGGGTTCGACAAAGCCGCGTTGCAACAGCAAATCGACGCGCTAAAGCAGCGTTCGAAATAGCACTGCGACGGCGGTTGGTTGTCGCATTGCGTCTTCGTCCGTTTGCGTTACTCTGAAAAAAGGTTGAAACGACGCAATCGTCGCCTACAATCACTTTTCGATTTAGCGATTTGGTCGGGACGTAGCGTAGCTTGGTAGCGCGCTTGCTTGGGGTGCAAGAGGTCGTGAGTTCAAATCTCACCGTCCCGACCACTTTTTTCTGCTAGTGCAACATTGGCAAAGGATTCGGTTCTCGCATCAGCTTCGCGTCTAAATCCAAATAGAAATCCAAACGCCGATCCGTCTCCGCATCATCGATGCCGCGCGCCATCAATATATAAGTCGCGTAGTGGTTGCCTTCCGACTCCACAAGACTCGCATAAAACTTTGCTAACTCCGGGTCAATCGGTTCCAACTCGCGGCCAAGTATCTGGAACTTTTCGCAACTGCGACCTTCAATCAATGCGAAGCAGAGTAAGTGATCGATTGCTTGATGCCGGTTGCCATTGCGAATCGAACGCATCATGCCCGCAATCCACGGGCTCGGAAATGGTTGTCCAAATGGAATCCCACGCTGCTTCAATAAATTGAGCACCATGTCGAAATGTTGCAGTTCCTCGATGGCAATGGCGTTGAGTTCCTGAACGCGGCCATAAAGGTCGCGATACTTTTCCAGATTCAGCGCACTGGTCGCGGCCTTGCGCTCAAGGTGCGCGTGGTCGACCAACACCTCAGGCAAATGGCCGAGCACCTTCGGCAACCAATCCGCCGGAATTTTTTCGCGAAACAGAAGCATTCACAAAAACGTAATGAGAAAAGCCCACAGCCCAAAGTGAAAAACAGTTTATCTTTTTCGCAGCGCCCTTTAACGTCGCCGAATGTTCCAATACGTCGCTCTTGCCAAAGAGAAGCAATGGCAGCCCGGGCCTTATGCCGGTGTCGAACTGATGGTCTTGCATAAAAGCGAAGAGACTGGCGGCGTCACGGTGTTGCGAAAATTTCACGCCGGCGTAACCATCCCCGCGCACATCCATCCGCACGCGAACGAAACTGCGTATATTCTCCAAGGTGAATGGGAAGAATCGGGTGTCATTTACAAACCCGGCACGCTCTTCTTCGCTCCCAAAGGCGAACAGCACGGCCCACACATAGCCCGCACCGAAGTGATTAGCCTGACCAATTTCGACGGCCCGTTAACTGTCGTTTGAGCTCTTAATGTGAAACGCCCCTCCCCCTTTGCTATTGCCCTGGTCACCGCGCCGGACATGAAAACTGCGCGCATGCTCGCTAAGGCGGCGTTGGAAAAGCGCCTCGTCGCGTGTGGCAATCTGGTTCCGAAGATCGAGTCGCACTATTGGTGGAATGGCAAGATCGAAAAAAGCGCCGAGGTCCTGATCGTTTTTAAAACGACACGAAAACAAATCGCCGCGCTGGAAAAGTTGGTGTTAGAAAAACATCCTTACGACACGCCCGAGTTCGTCGTGCTCGACATCAACAGCGGAACGAAACGGTATTTGCAGTGGATTCAATCCAGCACCGCCTAGCCGATGCTCTCACTTATTTGGCAGCAACAATATGACCCGTTTCACAACGCCGCGTTGTCGGCGATCGTGGCGGCGCTCCCAGTTGTTTTGTTACTCGCGTCCATTTCGCTCTTCCGCATCCGAATTCATTTCGCCGCGATCACCGCGCTGGCGCTGGCATTTTTGATCGCGGTCGTAGGCTATGGCATGCCACTAAAATCCGCATCGGCTGCCTCACTTTTTGGTGCCGCGTACGGCCTGTTCCCGATTGGCTGGATTATTCTCAACCTCATTTTTCTGTATCAACTCACCGTTGAAAAAGGTCTATTCACGGTTTTGCGCGGAAGTTTGGGAACGATCGCACCCGATCCACGCATCCAAGTCATCCTCATCGCATTCTGTTTCGGCGCGTTCTTCGAAGGCGCGGCAGGATTCGGCACTCCAGTCGCAATCACCGCGGCTATTCTCATCCAACTTGGATTCTCGCCGCTGCAAGCCTCTGGCCTTTCACTCATCGCCAACACCGCGCCCGTCGCATTCGGCGCGCTCGGCACTCCTGTCGTTGCACTCGGCGGTGTCACAGGGCTCGACGTAAAACTGTTGTCCGCGATGATCGGACGTCAGTTGCCGTTCTTTTCGCTGATCGTTCCGTTTTGGGTCGTGTGCGCCATGTCAGGTTTCCGCGGCATGCTCCAGGTCTGGCCGGCCGCACTCACGGCCGGAGTTGCGTTTGCCGTTCCACAATTCCTCATCTCGAATTTTCACGGACCGTGGTTAGTCGACATCGTCGCCTCGGTGTGCTCAATGGTTGCAGTCGTGGTGCTATTGAAGTTTTGGCGCCCAAAATCTGTTGGTAAAACGACCGACCAAAAACTTTTTCAAACCAACCCGCGCGAACTTCGCCGTGCATGGATCCCTTGGATCATTTTAACTGTGGCAATTTTCGTGTGGGGAATTCCGCAGGTGAAAAACTTCTTTCACGGTCTGCCCGGCTCGAACCCGCAACTTCCCATTCCTGCGTTGCACAACGTAGTCGTCCGAGGACCTGAAGTCGGCGCGTTGAACGGTCCACCAGAAAAAGCAGTGTTCGCAGTCGATTGGCTCGCCGCCACCGGAACAGGCATCCTGTTCGCCGCAATCGTTTCTAGCATGATGATGGGATACAAATTTACCGAGTTGGCGAAAATCTATCGAGCTACGATCTACCGCGTGCGCCATTCGCTACTCACCATTGCGGCCATGCTCGCTCTCGGATTTCTCACGCGCTATTCAGGCACTGACGCCACACTCGGCCTGGCTCTCGCCAAAACCGGGGTGCTCTATCCATTTTTCGGTACGCTCCTGGGGTGGCTCGGCGTCGCGCTCACTGGCTCGGACACCGCTTCAAACGTGTTGTTCGGCAATCTGCAGACAATCACTGCGAAACAGGTTGGAATCAGTCCACTGCTAATGGCCGCAGCAAACAGTTCGGGCGGCGTCATGGGCAAAATGGTCGACGCGCAAAGTATCGTCGTCGCAAGCACGGCCACAAATTGGTACGGGCAAGAAGGGACAATACTACGTTTCGTATTTGTCCACAGCCTGGTGCTTGCGGCTCTAGTCGGGGTTTTGGTTTTTCTGCAGGCTTACGTGGCCCCATTTATCAGCATGGTTCCGAAGTGAGCCTACTTCGTGCCTTTGAGCCGCTTCGCGAGATTTTTTGCCAAGCGATCCAAAGCCGGTGAACGATCCAATCGATCCAATCTGACGTCGAGCAGTGTGAACGTTTGCGTTTCGTTTTTCGCGTGTTGCAACGCTGCCTCCAACTGCCCTTCAGTCTCCACGGCGAAACCCGCACCGTTCCCGAGCAACTGCGGCAACAAATGATAATTCCACGGCACGACATCGTTGTATGGCCCATCCTGCATATGACGCTCGGTTCCGTAGCCGCCGTTGTTCAACACAATCACGATGGGGTTTAGCCGATAACGAATCGCGGTTGACAGTTCAACCCCAGTCATTTGAAATGCGCCATCGCCCACTAATACCAATGGTCGTCGCGTTGGCGCAGCCAATTGTGCGCCCACCGCAGCGGGAACGGCGAAACCCATCGACGCGTAATAAGCCGTCCCAAGGAATTCCGTGTGCTCATGGATGAACAAGTCCGCCGCGCCGAATAACGCGTCACCGACGTCAGCCACAACGATCGTGTCATCGGAGAGAAAAGCGTTCAGGCGTTGGAAGAGCCGCTTGATGGTGATTTTCTTATCACCGGAAGCCTTCTGTATGGGCGGCAGCAATTCGGGTCTTTTGATTTTAACGACGGCGCGCTTCTTCAACTTTTCCTTCAACAACCCGCGCAGAAAATCTTTGAAACGAATGCCTTCGAAATTGTGATATCGGATGCTGATTTTTTCGCTAGTCGCCGAAATCGAACGCGCGGGGTCCAAACGCGCTGTAAAAATTCCAAGATTAATATCGGTCATGAATGCGCCGAGCATGAGGACGCAATCACTTTCCTCAACATATTTGCGCACCTCTTCGCGCCCCATCGCGCCTTCGTAGACGCCGAGATAAAACGGGTAACTCTCACCCACAACCGATTTGCCCATGATCGTCGCAGCAACGGGAACGTTCGTTTTCTCCACCAATTTGAGCAAATCGCTTTGCAATCCAAACCGATGCACTTCCACGTCCGCAAGAATGACCGGCTTCTTCGCGCGATTGATCATCAAAGCGGCTTCGCTCAGCGCCTCGCGCAAACACACCGCGTCACTGGTCTCGTGAAACTCGCGCGGTGTGTAATGCGGGATGCCCGGCACACCAACCATATCGCGTGGCAATTCAATATAGACCGGTCGCTTGAAACGAATCGCTGCGTGCAAGACGCGATCGATCTCCTGAAACGCCGTTTGCGGATCGCTCAAAACTGTAGATGCAACCGTGAGTTGCTCAAACACGCGCTTCTGTGTATCGAAGTCGCGCACTTTGTGATGGAGCAACGGATTCTTTTCACGTTCACGCACACCCGGCGCGCCGCTGATAACAACGACAGGCGATTTTTCCGCAAACGCTTCAGCCGTGGTGTTCGCAACCTTCAATCCACCGACGCAATACGTAATACAAACAACGCCCAGTCCACTGATGCGCGCGTACGCATCGGCGGCAAACCCGGCCCCCTGCTCGTCGCACGTATTGACGAGCTGCAGTTTACTTTTAGAAAGTGAATCGTAGAAGCCCAGGACGTAATCCCCCGGTATGCCAAATACGTGGCGAACCCCGAGCGCGTAGAGTCGCTCGATCAGATAGTCGCCAATCGTGACTGGTTTCGCCGCCGTCTGAGAACCGCCTGTTGGTCGCGGCGGAACATCGGCGCCAGGCAGGCGTTTATATCGCTTCCCCATACCACACCTAACCTCGCACGACTAGGCCGCAGGCTAAAACGTGGAATCGCTGATTCTGCCATCTGTCAAACGCAGGATGCGCTTCATCCGATTCGCCAGCGAAGTCGCGTGCGTGACGATCATCAACGTCACCTTCCCCTCCGCGTTCAAGTCGACGAGCAACTGCGATAATTCCTCCGACGCTTTGCTATCGAGCGCGCCGGTCGGTTCGTCAGCCAACAAGAGCTGCGGCTGATTGATGAGCGCGCGCACCACCGCAACGCGTTGACGTTCACCGCCGGAAAGTTGGCCCGGACGATGATTCAGACGCGAACGCAATCCGACTCGGTCGAGCAATTGCAAAGCACGTTCCTGAGCGATTTGCCGCCAGTCCGCTTGCGGCGTAGCCAGCGTCGGAATCATCACATTCTCCAGCACCGTGCATTGCGGCAGCAAATGGTGCGCTTGGAAAACAAACCCGATGCGAAAATTTCGAACTTCGGCAATCTGCCGTTCATCCAGAATAGAAAGATCGCGATTCTCGAGAAACACCTTCCCACGCGAAGGCGAATCGAGCGTCCCAATAATGTTGAGCAATGTGCTCTTGCCCGAACCAGACGGTCCAACAATCGCGACGGACTCGCCACGGTTCACGTCAAAACTAATCCCGTTCAAAACATGAACAGCCGCATCGGGAGTCATCCCCTCGTACGATTTCCATACGTCTTGAACTCTCAACAATGGACCAGGCGTCGGCATTGGGGCGAAGGCTAAAGGCTAAGTGCCAAAGGCTAAAAGAAAAAATTCGTTTGGGCGTTGGCCGGGAAATCGGTAACTTCCTCCGAATGCCCGACGCAGATCGCCTAACTCAGCCCAACAAATTCAGTTGGCGCAGCTGTTTGCTCCCGTTCCTTCTCTTTTTCGCGATGGTGGTAATGATTCAGTCGTTCACGGGCGCCTATCGCGCCGAATTCGGCAGCGAACCGGACGAAGCAGCCCATTACATCACCGGCCTGATGGTGCGTGACTACATCGCCCACGGCTTCCCCAGAAACGCGATGCACTTTGCAAAAGACTATTACGAACACTATCCCAAAGTCGCACTCGGCCATTGGCCGCCGATGTTCTACGTCATTCAATCAGCGTGGACACTCATCTTCTCCCCATCGCGCGTTTCGATCATGTTACTGATGGTAGTGCTCACATCCGGTGCGGCAACGATCTTCTTCAGCTTCTTGCGAGCGAAGTTTGGAGTGTGGAAAGGCTTAGCGGGAACTTTGTTATTTCTCTACGTCCCACTCGTCCAACAATTCGCTTCGGCAGTGATGACTGAAATTCCAATGACACTCCTGCTGCTCGCTGCCGCGATTTTCTGGGCGCGATTTCTGGAAACGTCACGCCTCAAATATTCCGTATTGTTCGGCCTTGTTGCCGCAGTCGCGATTCTCGTAAAGTTTTCCGGCTTCAGTCTCGCCCTAGTTCCGATCTTCTCGCTGTTATTAACCCGAAGATTTTCTCTGCTGAAAACCCGTGCGTTTTGGGCATCTGCCATTGTCGTGACGATCGTGGCCGGGCCATGGACACTCGCGACACTGAAAATCGCGCGAGAAGGCATGGCTGGTGAATCAGTCGGTTGGTCGTTCACACACGCGGCCATTCCGTATTACGCAGGCAAACTCGCGCAGATGTGCGGATTCACCATGTTGCTGGCCAGTCTCATCGGTCTGGCCTTTACGCTGGCACGCCGTTCAATAATGACCTCGGCCGATGCAGCACTCGGTGCGCTGTTCATCAGCATCGTTGTATTTCACATGCTCGTGCCCACCGGGTTCGAAGCGCGCCACTTAATTCCCGCAGCTCCCGCACTCATCTATTTTGCATGGACCGGAGCCGATTGGATTGCGACCCAACTCAGGTCCCCTCGCCTGTCACTTTTAAAATCATCGGCAATCGTATTCACCTTCCTCGCCGTCGTTTTTGTCCTCACCGTATACTACATACCGCGCAAAGGTTACGCCGGCTACGGTGCGGTCGCTGACGCGATCATTAATACGAGCCCAAAAAATTCCACGCTGCTCGTCGCCTCCGATGCCCGCGGCGAAGGCATGTTCATTAGCGAAGTTGCCATGCGTGAGAAACGTCCCGGCCACTTAGTCCAGCGCGCCAGCAAAAAACTCGCGGCAAGCACCTGGGAAGGCGGCGCATATCACCTCACCTACGCCAAAAAAATGGCCGATAAAAACGGCGCAGAATATTCTACCTCAGATCAGCTCGCCACGTTGCTCAAAAACGATTCGATTGAATACGTCGTTCTCGACGAATCCATTCCCAAACAATACCAAACCAAACATCTCGATTTATTGCGCACCGCGCTGGAGCAACATCCGTCCGATTTTCACCTCGTCCAGAACTTCGACCTCCTCCGCGCAAACAATCTCCACACCAACGCGCTCCGCCTTTACCAGATTGCACATTGACGCGCTCTGTGATTTTGCGGTTAATGAAGCGTGCATGACCAGCAGCACGTAACCAGTGCGGCTTTACCACCAAGTCCAGCCAAACCCGTTTCCTTCGCCGGGTGCGATCATGTTTTTACAGCCGGCCGCCTCTGCCTGATTTTGGGTCTGCTCATGCTCGTTCGTTTCCCGGAAATCGTTCTGGGCAGTCACGCTTTCTTTTATCGCGACGCCGGCCTCTTCGGTTATCCCGTCGGCTCCTACATCAAGAACTCCCTCTGGCACGGCGAAATTCCTTTGTGGAATCCATACAGCAACTGCGGCATTCCGTTCCTCGCCCAATGGAACACGATGGTGCTCTATCCGGGCTCATTGCTTTACATCGCGTTTCCGATGCCGTGGTCGATGAACGCCTTCCTGCTCGCGCACATGTTTCTCGCGGCAGTTGGAATGTACAAACTCGCGCACCGATTATTTGGAAGCCGCTTCGGTGCGACATTTGCCGGACTCGTCTTCGCGTGGAACGGCCTGAGCCTCCAATGCATCATGTGGCCGTGCAATCTCGCCGCGCTCGCCTGGATGCCCTGGGTCATCTTGCTCTGCGAACGCGCATGGAAAAAGGGAGACCGCGCCATCGTCTGGGCGGCATTAGTCGGCGCGTGCCAGATGCTCACCGGCTCGCCCGAATTCATCCTGCTGACCTGGCTAATTGTGCTGGGCTGGTTTGCCGCCGCGTCATGGCGCAGAAAAAGATGGTGTTGGATGGATGCCCTCGTGCTTTTCGGATGCGCGATGCTCGTCGCCATTTTGAGCGCAGCGCAACTACTGCCCACCTTCGACCTCATAAAACATGGTGACCGCAGCAGTTCCTTCGATACCAGCACATGGTCACTGCCGGTGTGGGGCGTCGCGAACTTTTTTGTCCCACTCTTCCGTTCGACGCCTTCCGTAGCAGGCGTCTGGACAGCGGACCAGCAGCAATGGACCAGCTCTTACTACACCGGTCTGGTGACGTTACTGCTTGCGGCGACTGCCATCTTCAAAGCGCGACAACTCAAGACCCTGCTCCTGGCTGGTGTCGCTATTGCAGGAATTGTATTCGCAATGGGAGATTCCGCCGTCGTGTTAAAGCTTGTAAAAGCCGCGCTCCCAATCCTCGGCTTCATCCGCTACCCAATCAAATATATCGCCCTCACGATCTTCGCCCTTCCCCTGCTTGCCGCCGCCGGAGCGGCTTATCTCCAGACGCGCGTAGACGCGCGAATATCACTTAAAGTCGCCTTCGGAATTTGCATTGTCGTGCTGGCTATTTTGGCCAATGTGTTCATCGGGCCGGTGAAGTATCGCGCTGATGTTTGCATCAACGGCTCACTGCGGCTGGTTTCATTGATCGTCGGGATTGGTTTGCTCATCTTTGCGAGTAAAACACTTCAGCCAAGCACGAAAATCGTTTGTTTGTTCGCGAGCCTGCTTGCCGTCGGCACAGACATTTCCTTCCACGTCCCAAGCCAAAACCCGACGGTGATCACCGCTGCATACGAGCCGCGACCGCCACAAATGAAAACCTTCCCGAAACTCGGGGAATCGCGGGCAATGGTTTCGTTGGCCGTTGAGACCCTGATGGGCAGTTCAGCGCATCCTTATCCGCTCAACATGTACATGGGCCAACGCCACGACTTATTTAAAAACTGCAACCTATTGGATTGCGGCACAACCAATGCGACCGACTACACATGCATTCCGAAAGTGAACGGGTTTTACTCACTACATTTGCGCGAGCAAGCTGCTGTCGCGACACTTCTCTATTCCGAGCCCCTGCCCGTTACTTTGGCCCAATTCGTCGGCGTTTCGCAGGTGACTTCCTATGAGCGCCTGTTCACCTGGGACGCGTTCGACAACGCGATGCCGATGGCGACGATTGGCCAACAACCTATATTTGCCGATGAGTCGACCACGCTCGAAGTGCTTCGCAATTTCAAACCGCGCGATACTGTCATACTACCAACCGACTTGAAGGCCGCCGTTTCTGCGACTCGCGACACGTCAGCGCGAGTGCAATCGCAAATCGTGCGCACACACGAACACCTTTACGACGTCGAGGCGACGCGCCGCACGATGCTCGTTGTCGCACAAACATATTTCCACAACTGGAAAGCGTTTGTGGACGGAAAAGCTGTGCCGATTCTGCGCGCCAACGAAGCTTTTCAAGCCATCGAAATCCCGGAAGGCAAACATCTCGTCCGATTCGTTTATCGCGACAAAATGTTTTACGCCGGCGTCGCTATCTCGGGAGCCGGACTACTCGCCTGCGCAATAATCCTCTGGCTCCTACGAAACCAACCGCGTCACAGCGATTCAAAGTGATAAGTCCCGGAGCCGATTTCTTTACCTTCCTGCCCCGGAAGCATCACCGTTGCCGTCGTGTTAGCGGGGATCGTTACGTCCAGTTTCAGCTTGTGGTTTTCAATCTTCCAATTGCTTGAGATAAGGCCGTGCATGCTGTTGTAGCTCGTTTTAGCCCATTGCATGTGTCCGTCCGGAACAGGTGCGATGACGAGGTGTTTGTAACCGGGGCCATCGGTGTGAATACCGCCAATATTCTCGACCATCCATTGATACACCGCGCCGAATGAATAATGCGCAAACGAATTCATCCCGGGATCTTGAAAACCTTTCTCGGGCCGCCAACCGTCCCAACGTTCCCAGATGCTGGTCGCGCCTTGCTCGATGCTAAAGCCCCAACTCGGGAACGTCGTGTTGTGAATGAGCCGGTAAGCGACATCGTCGCGACCGATTTTTGCGAGGACGAGCATCAAGCTCTTCGTGCCGATGAAGCCGGTCGAGAGATGCCAATCGCGTTTTTCGATGTCTTCAACCAAATATTTACCCGCGAGTTTTTGCTTTTCTACGTCGAGCAAATCAAACGCGAGCGCGAGCACATAGGCCGTCTGGGTATCGCCTTTGATACGGCCATCGGCACTGACGTAAGCTTTGTTAAACGCTGCTTTGATCTGGTTAAACAGCTCATTGTATTTGGCAGCGTCTAGTTGTTTGCCGAGAGTTTCGGCAGCGCGTGCAACGAGTTTTGTGCTGTAGGCAAAGTATGCTTCGTAGATGACATCCTTCGGCGTGTCCGCGTTGATGCTGAGCCAATCACCGAAGCAGTGAAATTGCTTCGGCGGCAGCAAATCAGGTGTGCTGCGGTTTTTACAAAACTCGATGAACTTGGTCATAGCAGGATAATGGCGCTCCAAAACGCGGCGATCATTGTAAACCCAGTTGATGGTCACCGGGCAAATCACACCGGCATCGGCCCAGGCAGGACCACCGTCGTCCCCGGCAATCTTAACGGGCGCGACCATTGGGAATTGGCCATCGGCACGTTGCCCGTCATCAAGGTCCACCAACCATTTGTCGAAGAACGCGTGAACATCGCAGTTGAGCGTGGCTGCACGGACGTAAACTTGCGCGTCGCCGGTCCAACCAAGACGTTCGTCCCGTTGCGGGCAATCCGTCGGGATGTCGATAAAGTTGGCGCGTTGCGTCCAATAGATATTTCGCGAGAGACGATTGAGCATCGCATCCGATGAGTCGAACGAACCGACATGCGGAGTATCGCTGCTCAATGCAACACCGGTAATCGTCGCTTTTGTCGGCGGCTGTTTGAGTCCGGTGACTTCGACGTATTGAAACCCGTGGAAAGTGAAACGCGGTTCCCATGTTTCCACGCCTTTGCCGCTGCAGATATAAGTATCAGTCGCACGAGCGCCGCGGAGGTTTGTCGTATAGACGGTGCCGTCAGGATTGAGGCGTTCGGCAAACCGCAACGTTACTTTTTGCCCGCGCTCCCCACGAACGGTCAGGCGAGCGAGTCCCGCGAAGTTTTGGCCCATATTGAACACGTAAGTTTCAGGTTGCGGTTGATTGAAATCGATTGGCGTCAATTCCGTGAAGGCGCGCACCGCCGGACCGGAATGCGCTTCGATCTTCGGAGTCATCTCTGAACCAATGACGACGTTATCCCAGCCGGAATCCTTGTTTTCAGGATCACACCAATTCGACACCGCGCGCGCGTCATAACTTTCGCCCATCAGGAAATCTGCTTCGCGGATCGCGCCAGTAGTAGCTTTCCAGCCCGCATCGGTCGCAACTATTTCGCTGGTACCGTCGGCATATTCGAGAACCAGCTGCGCCCGGAAACGTGGTTTCGTGCCGTAGTGATCGCGCTTCTGCCCCCAACCGATGTAACCGCTATACCAACCATCGGCGAGGATTGCCCCAAGGGCGTTACGGTTCCGACGGAGGAGACCGGTGACATCATAGGCGCGGTAATGAACCCGTTTGGTGTAATCGGTCCAGCCGGGCGTGAAACGATCATTGCTCACCCGCGTGCCGTTCACGTAAAGATCGCACGTGCCCAGCGCGGTGGCGTAAACCGTGGCACGTTTCAACGGTTTTTCGATGCTGAACCCACGGCGCAAATAAGATGGTGGCGGCAGCGAAAGCGTTGAGTACTTCAACTTGCCCCAAGGCTCCGTTCCGTAATTGCCGATCACTTGAACAAAAGGCCACTCCTTGTCACCAATAGCACGACTATGCCAATTGGCGCCGCCATTGTCGGTTGCATGCCACGAGTCATCGGTGACCTCAGTGTATTTTTTCCCGTCGGTTGTGGTGACGATGAGTTTCGCGATTAGACCAGCCGGTCCGTCAGAGGCATTGTCGACCTCCGCGCGAAGAATATTGTTCCCGGGTTTGATTTGCGACGTCGCATCAACGAAGAGGCACCGTTTAACAAGACTTTCGCCGGGTTGGCCAACTTGTTGTCCGTTGATGTTGAACGAACAAGTGTCGTCAGCCGAAAGGTAAAGCTCCGCTTTTTGGATCTTCGATTTTTCAGGAACAAAAATCGCGCTCATGAAAATACGTTTGGCCTTTGGAAGATTCGGACCTTTATCACCGCTAAACCAAATCCACTTCGCACCGTCGAGCGGCGCGTCCGCGTTCGCCGTCGTGCGCGGTTTGTCGAAACCAATCCAGTCGCCTTTCCAATCGGACAGTTGCAGAAGGCCCATGCTCCAGGTCGCGGCCTTGCTGTAGCTCGACGGCTTGCCGTTCTTGTCAAAGACTTGGACCTTCCAATAACAATGCTCCCCGGTTTTCAGGGTCTTGCCTTGATAATAGATCGAGCCAGTATCGTCGCTATTCACTTTGCCGCTGTCCCAGAGATCACCGGTTTTGACTGCTTCGTTAGTCGAGACGAGAACGTGATACGCCGTTTGTTTCTGGTTGTTTTCGGTGGATTCGACTTTCCAACTCAAACGCGGCGCCGTTTCGTCGATCCCCAACGGGTTGTCGAGATACTCGCACTGGAGCGCGACCGGTTTGATGAGTGCGTTCGCTGTGATAGTCGTCAGAAGTGCGAACGCGCCGAGGGTGCCAAAAAGTTTATGCATAGCAGGTGCTTTCAACGTTGAACGATATGATGACACCTTGCGCAGAAAGCCAAGCTGGAAAACACTCCGATCCTCTCAATCAGCTTCGCCTTCGCCGTCGGCATCGTCCGTGACTTCGCCTTTAGCTTTAGCTTCGGCGTATTTTTGCGCAGTAAGGTGGCGTCCGTAATAGCGTTCAAACGTCTTGAGAAAATCAGTGTTGTCACACTTATAATCTTTGTAGGCGAGTTTCAGTTTGAAGATCTTGGTCCGGTCCTCGTTGTGGAATTCAAGAATAAGACGTTCCCTGCCCCAGCTTTCTTCGCGGCGACATTTCGAAATCGCGGCATATGCGATCGGGGCACCCCAATCG
>JAQGOW010000562.1 GCA_028293405.1 Verrucomicrobiales bacterium | reverse complement strand
CGCACCTCGCAGAAGTCATCACGAAGATGAAAACGGACAATTGCAAGATCATCATGGTGCAGCCGTATCAAAACCGTAAGACCGCCGAGACGGTGGCACACCACACCGATGCAACCGTTGTCGATTTCCCGACGTTCCCGAACCCGGAGGAAAGCTACATCGCTTGGGTCGACGGTTTGGTTAATTCATTAGCAAAAGCGTTCGCTACCACGAAGTAGTTAAACCCTGAAATTAGAAAACTTTGCCATGAACGAAGCGCTTGAAGTAATGAAGTGGCCGATCATCGCCTGCCTGCTCTTGCCGGGCTTGCTGGTGTATCTCGGCCTGCACATCGTGCGTCGTGAAATTATTTTCGTCGACCTCGCGCTCGCGCAAGTGGCCGCGCTCGGGAGCGCGCTCGGAATCCTTCAACACTTTGAGCCGTTGTCGTGGCAGAACTATGCACTGTCACTCGGGTTCACGCTCGTTGGCGCGGCGATCTTCACGCTGACGCGGACGCAGAGCCATCGCGTGCCGCAGGAAGCTCTTATTGGAATTGTTTATGTTGTCGCCGCAGCCGCCGGCATTCTCCTCTTGAGCAACAATGCCGAAGGTAATGAAGAACTTCGCCGCTCACTCATCGGCGATGTCCTGCTCGTTTCACCGAACCAGGTCCTGCGCACGTTTGGCCTTTACGTTGCGCTCGCGATCGTTCATTTCATTTTTCGCAAAAAATTCTTTGCGATCTCGTTTGAACCGGAGCGCGCGGCTGCAAGCGGAATGTCGGTTCATTGGTGGGACTTTTTGTTTTACGCAATTTTCGGCTGGGTCGTGACCAGCTTCGTACAAATCGGCGGAGTTCTGCTCGTTTTTTCCTACCTGATTATCCCCGCCGTGTGCGCAAATTTTCTCGCACGCCGCCTCGGCATACTTCTGGCGGTTGGCTGGGGCATTGCTACACTGGGCAGCATTGTTGGTCTGTATTCGTCGTATCGATTCGACCTTCCGACAGGTGCAGCGATTGTGTGCGTGCTGGGCGCGTGTCTGCTTGTCAGCATGATCGTCGCAGGGCTGCGTCGGCAGGCGCCAAAAGAAACGTCAGGGCAAATCCAGCCGTTGGCAGCGGAAGCGACGACGAAACGACGGCATTAAACTATGTCGGCGATTACGCTCGCGGAAACATTCGTTGCGTTTGCACTGTCCATTGTCGGTGGCCTGATCGGCACACTGATGGAACGGTCGCACCGTCGTTTGTGCGCACTGATCAGTCTCGGCGCGGGGACCCTGCTCGGCGTCACATTGTTCGACATCCTGCCTGAAACACTGCGCCCGTTGAATTGGGGAATGTTGGTCGTTGCGCTCGTCTCAGGTTACGCACTGTTCTTCGTCGTCACTAAATACGTCTTTCACGTTTGCCCGGCGTGTGCAGCGAGTCACTTCGACGAAGCCACAACGCATCGTTTCAGCGAGATCGCGCTGGGGATGACGATTGCCCTCGCGATCCACTGCGTGATGGACGGCCTGGCCATCGCTGCTGGACATCAATCCCACGGCAACGTCGAACAAACACGCGTGGTCAGCATCTCGATCGTGCTGGCGATTTGCGTTCACAAAATTCCGGAAGGCCTCGCCCTTGGTTCATTGCTTTTGGGCGCAGGTTATACGCCGGGAGCGACACTCGTGCGCGTCATCGCCGTCGAATCTACGACCGTTCTTGGCGGGGTTCTCGGTGGATTATTTCTGCAAAACGCCTCGGAATTTTGGATCGCATTCGCGCTGGCCAACGCTGGCGGGGGTTTCATTTACTTGGCGGCACATGCGGTTTTGGGTGAGATTCTACGGCACCACAAAACACTGGTGCTCGCGAATTTTATCGGAGGCATGGCGTTGATTGCAGTGCTGACGTTCGCGCTAAAATCAGCTTTCCACTGACGCATGCACAACAACGACCTTTCGAAGTGGCAGCATCATCACCAGTTTATCGACGAGTTTGAACTCGCCGAAAAGAGCACCCGTCGCGTCCTCATGCTCACGATCGTCATGATGGTCTTCGAGCTCATCGGCGGGTTAAAGCTCCATTCAATGGCCCTGTTCGCTGACGGCTGTCACATGGGCACGCACGTTGCCGCATTTCTGATTGCAGCGGGCGCATATTTCTTTACGCGCCGCCACGCGAAGGACCCGCAGTATAGCTTCGGCACCGGGAAAGTTGCCGTGCTTGGCGCATTCACTAGCGCCATTGTGCTCGGGATCGTCGGCATTTTCATGGTGATCGAGTCCGTTGATCGACTGCTTCACCCTGTTGAAATTCATTTCACCGAAGCCATCGTGGTGGCTTGCGTAGGTTTGGTCGTCAATGTCGTGAGTGCTTTGATGTTGAGCGGCGCACATAGTCATGGGCACGGGCATTCACACGAACACGATCATTCCGACGGACACGGGCATCATCACGACTTGAACTTACGCGCGGCCTACGTTCACATCATTGCCGATGCTGTTACGTCGGTGTTGGCGATCATCGCATTAACCGGTGGAAAATTCTTCGGCTGGATGTGGCTTGATCCGGCGATGGGCATCGTTGGAGCAATCGTGATCGCGCAATGGGCTTACAGCTTGGTTCGTCAAACAAACATCATCCTGCTCGACAAAGAACCGCACGACACCGATCTCAACGAAGAAATCCATAAAGCCATCGAGAGTGATGGTGACAGCAAAATTATTGACCTTCACATCTGGCAATTGGGCGTTCATAAATTTGCCGCGATCATTTCAGTTGTCGCCCACGAACCGAAAACGGTGAAGGCCTATAAGGATTCTCTGAAAGAACACGAAGAACTCGTGCACGTCAGCATCGAAGTGCAGCGCTGCTGTAGCGACGAAGAACCATCGTAGTGACCGACGATTTTGCGCGTCTGTTCTGTTGGGTGTATAATAAACTGCGATGGATAAGGGACGATGGTTGAGGGGTTTGGGTTCTTCTGTTAAGTTCACAGTTTTGGCCTTTCTCCACATCTACGTCCTGCTGAATACCGGCTGCGCCCTCATTTCCGGCAAACCGGCGCGACACGAAATTCTGCCGATGTATTCGGCCGCATCTCCCGCGTTCAAACATTCGGTAGATTCGTTGTTGGATCCACCCTTTATCGGCGGCAACAGCATCACGACATTGCAAGACGGCGACCAAATTTTTCCTGCGATGTTGAGCGCAATTCAATCGGCCCACCGTAGCATTAACTTTGAAAGTTACGTGTTTTGGGAGGGGCATGTCGCGCGCGAATTCGTCGCCGCTCTCGCCGAACGCGCGCGGGCTGGAGTGAAAGTGAACGTGATGCTGGACGCTCTCGGCACGCACAAAATGGGAATCGAGAACCTTAATCACCTGCGCGAAGCCGGTGTAGACGTGTTCAAATATCACACCATTCTATGGCTCGATCCGCGTCGATACAACTATCGCACGCATCGAAAGCTGCTGATTGTCGATGGCAAGGTCGCGTTTATCGGCGGCGTCGGAATCGCAGACGAATGGGCGGGAAATGGCGAAGGCGTCGAAAAATATCATGACACTCAATACGAAGTTCGCGGTCCTGTCGTGGCGCAATTGCAAGGGACGTTTGTCACGCTGTGGCTCAGATCCAAAGGTGATCTGTTATACGGTCCCGATTACTTTCCGCCGCTCACGACCAATGGCACTTACCAGGCCCAAACCGTCAGCAGTTCGACATGGGACGGCAATCTGGACTTTTTATACCGGCTTGCGATTGCGTCGGCGCAGAAAACATTGCGGATCGAGAATGCATATTTTTTGCCGGATAAACTGATTCGCACGGAGCTGGTTGCGGCAGCGAAGCGCGGCGTGAAGGTCGAAATCATCGTTCCCGGCGAATTGATTGACAGCAAGTTGATGCGCATGGCTTCGAAGAAGCACTATCCCGAGTTGCTCAAAGCTGGCATCAAAATATACGAATATCAGATGGCCATGCTGCACGTGAAACTGATGATTGTGGACGATGCTTTCGTGTCAGTGGGCTCTGGAAATTTCGACAATCGTTCCACGCGGCTGAACGCCGAGGCGAACCTGAACGTGCTCGACACGAATTTTGCCGCGGAACAAACGGCGTTGTTTGAAAAAGACAAAGCGCGTTCGCGCGAGACAAAGTTGCACGACCACAAAGGTTTTCACCTGTTGCAGCATATCGTTAATCTCGCCCTCCCGGCGCTCTAACTACGCCTTGGAATAAACTTCCGCGCCTTTGTCGACGAACTCACGGGCTTTTTGTTCCATACCCTTCTTCAACGCTTCGTCATCCGTGACGCCTTGCTCGGCAGCATACTTGCGCACGTCTTCGGTGATTTTCATCGAGCAGAAATGCGGGCCGCACATGGAGCAGAAGTGGGCGCTCTTCGCGCCTTCCTGCGGCAACGTTTCGTCATGGAAACCGCGAGCGGTTTCGGGATCAAGCGCGAGATTGAATTGGTCTTCCCAACGGAATTCGAACCGCGCTTTGCTCAACGCATTGTCCCGAAGTTGCGCGCTCGGATGGCCCTTGGCCAAGTCGGCTGCGTGCGCCGCAATCTTGTAAGCGATGACGCCGTCTTTAACGTCCTTTTTGTTCGGCAAACCAAGGTGTTCTTTCGGGGTGACGTAGCAGAGCATCGCGCAGCCATACCAACCGATCATCGCCGCGCCGATTGCGCTCGTGATGTGGTCATAGCCGGGTGCGATGTCGGTCGTGAGGGGCCCAAGCGTATAGAACGGCGCTTCATGGCACCATTCCAACTGCTTGGTCATGTTCTCGTGAATCATGTGAATGGGAACGTGGCCCGGGCCTTCATTCATCACTTGCACGCCGCGATCCCACGCGCGGGTGGTCAGCTCGCCTTGGGTTTTAAGTTCACCAAATTGCGCTTCGTCATTCGCGTCTGCAATGGAACCAGGACGCAGGCCGTCGCCGATTGAAAAGCTAACGTCATACTGCGCCATGATATCGCAAATTTCGTCCCAATAAGTGTAGAGGAAATTTTCTTTATGATGGGCAAGGCACCACTTCGCCATAATCGAACCACCGCGAGAAACAATACCGGTGGCGCGTTGTGCGGTCATCGGAATGTAACGCAGGAGCACGCCGGCGTGAATCGTGAAATAATCGACCCCCTGCTCGCATTGTTCGATGAGCGTGTCGCGATACATCTCCCACGTGAGCTCCTCGGCTTTACCGCCGACTTTTTCGAGCGCCTGATAAATCGGCACCGTCCCAATCGGCACAGGAGAGTTGCGCAGAATCCATTCGCGCGTGGCGTGAATGTTTTTGCCGGTGGACAAATCCATGACCGTGTCAGCGCCCCACTTGATCGACCAACGCATCTTTTCGACTTCCTCTTCGATGCTAGATGCGACGGCAGAGTTGCCGATGTTCGCATTGATTTTCACCAAAAAATTGCGACCGATAATCATCGGCTCGGATTCGGGGTGATTGATGTTCGAGGGAATGATAGCGCGACCGCGTGCGACTTCGTCGCGCACGAACTCCGGCGTGATTTCTTGAGGAATCGCGGCACCGAACGAACTTCCCGGATGACGATGGCGTAAATCGTTTTGGGCGATGCGCGATCCACTTTCCTTCATCTTCTCGCGACCAAGATTTTCACGAATGGCTATGAATTCCATCTCTGGCGTGACGATTCCCTGACGCGCATACCAAAGCTGCGACACAGGATGACCTTTGCTCGCACGCAACGGACGACGCGCCGTGTTACTCGATTGCAACGCGGAAGGCTTGGCGCTTTTCGAACGATGGACGTCGGACAAATAACCGTCGTCCTGCGGTTTGACCATGCGACCGTCGTACTCAGCGACGTCGCCCCGTTTCAGAATCCAATCGCGCCGCAACGCCGGCAAGCCTTGTTCGACCGTGCCGCGGAAATTCGGATCGCCCCAAGGCCCGCTGCAATCATACACGCGCACCGGTTCGTTCGGCTCAATTTGGCCATTGAACGCTTTGGTGGGGTTCAGCGAAATCTCGCGGAACGGCACCTGGATATCGGGGTTGAGCTTGCCAGCAACGTAAACTTTTTTAGAATTCGGCAGGGCGTCGCTGCTGTGTGGCTCGACTGAATCTTTCGTCGCAATCATAATTTCCTTCGTTGCGGCAAAAGGGGTGAACGAAATCGTGCATCCCTTCGCCAGCATTACCTGGATCAGGTTCAACGGGTCTCTTCTTTCGAAGACTCTCAGCCGCGCCAAAAGGCAAGGCTCCCCGCACGTGTGCAACCGTAGTCCCCTGCCGTTGCGGCGTCAAGCGAAGCGTCAGCGCGTTCTTATCGAAGTGGCTAGTTCGGCATCGAACGCAGTCGGGTCGGTATAGACGCGCATGCGGTCCTCGAAGCCGGAAAACTTCCGCACAAATTCGGCGGTGAACTGCAGAAAACGGGAGCCGACAAGGATGTCGAGGCGACGGATGTGTTGGCGGTTGTCGCGCATCCACTTCGCCCAATCGCTGCTGACATCGAGAGAGGCAGCCAAGGTTTCGCGGCCGTCAACAAACAGGTTTATCGGAGAATGGTTCTGCAAATCATGTGCAAGTTCGCGAAACGGAGCATCTCTGAATTCGCCAACATCGTGACCTCGGAATACAGCGACAACGGTGCCCAATCCGGGTCGGCGAATTTCGAGCGTGCAGTTTACTCCCTCAAATTTTACGTAATCACGAAGTGCAGCCATGGAGTGATGCTAATCACAAATGTAACCGTTGAGCAATTTGGCAATCGAACAATCCTGAGTAGATTACCACCTGGATGCTTACACAACTTCGCCAACCGGTTTACGGGAACTACTTCGCTGATCCATTTGCCTGGAAATTCAATCGAGAATACTACGCGGTCGGAACCGGCCCGGTGATTCCAAGCGATCACGCGAGGGCCGAGGACATGACGAGCGCGAAAATCATTGGACAGGATTTCGCGTTTCCCATTTTGCACTCGAAAAATTTGGGGGATTGGAAATCAATCGGCGGCGCATTGCGCGTTCCAGATGCGTTGAAGGGCGGCGAATTCTGGGCACCGGAAACGGCGTATGATGGCCAATTCTTTTATCTGTATTACTCGGCCAATACCCATGGAAGCGCGTTGAAACATCGGTTGAGAGTCGCGCGCAGCAAAAATCCCGCCGGGCCTTATGACGACATCGGATACCTGATGGCAAAGCCGGAGGATTGTTCGTTCGCCATCGATTCACACGCGTTCCGCGATGATGACGGACAATGGTATCTCTTTTATGCACGTGACTTTATTGATACAGACAATGGTTATCGCGCTGGCACTGGATTGGTTGTTGATCGGCTGATCAACATGACAAAGCTCGCCGGTGAAGAACGTGTGGTGATGCGTTCGCAGTGCGATTGGCAATTGTTCAAAGGCAATCGACACATGCCCATGTACGGCGGCACGTTCGATTGGCACACGTTGGAAGGTCCATGCGTGCGCAAACGCGATGGGCGATACTATTGTTTTTATAGCGGTGGTTGTTATGAGAACGACACGTATGGCGTCGACTATTGCGTCGCCGATAACGTCCTCGGACCTTACGACGGATCAGGAAGTCAAAATGGGCCGCGGGTGATGAGGACAAGTCCGGAATTGATCGGCCCGGGGCACATTTCAATCGTCATCGGCCCTGACGACAAAACGGAATACGTTGCGTTTCACGCGTGGGATAGCGATATGAAAGCTCGGCAGTTTCATTTGGCAAAACTGGTTTGGACCAGTGCGGGTCCGCGTGTGGATCTGAACTCCGATTAGAATCCGACCAGGCCGGAGTTCTGCTTGAGCCAATCTTCGGCTCCTTGATAGTCAGGGCAGGCGCGTGCGACGTGGTTCCAGAAACGTTGCGAATGGTTCAATTCGCGAAGGTGCATCAGTTCGTGGACGATGATGTAATCGCGCACTTGTGCGGGCAGCTGAATCAAACGCCAGTTGAGGGAAATGGTTCCACTATAGGAGCACGAACCCCAGCGACTTTTCTGATTGCGTACAACCACACGGCTGACGACGGCTCCATGTTCGCGCGCCAATGTTGCAACGCGCTCGGCTAGTTCCTGCTGCGCTAGTTCGAACATGTGCGCTTCAATGAAAGGACGCAGGTTCTGTTCGGGCGCGGGAATTGAAAGCGTTTGCGTGCCGAAATTGACCTGCCATTCAGTTCCTTTGCGCGCCACGGCAAGGCCAACGGAACGTCCGCGGAAAAGTACTTCCATGCCGGGCTGGAGAACCTGGGGCGGGATTTTGCGCGATTCGAGAACTTTCCATTGGCGCTCGAGCCAAGCCTTTCGACTGTTAACAAATGCTTCGGCGAATTTTGTCGACCCGTTTTTCGGCATCGTGACGACTACAGTCTTGTTCCAGTGAAGACGCAGCACATAGTTGCGTGCGCGCGCATGCCGGCGGAAGACGATGGGCATGCGATGGGAATGAATTTCGATAGTTTCTGATTGAGCCGCCGGTTCATTGCTCGGGATGAGGCGAAAAAACTTCGTTTTATTCTTCACGTTCGAGCGCGTGTTTAGCAAACCCCGCGCCAAGAGCGCAAGAAGGAACAAACCCTTCGAGGTTAAGGAGGATAAAACTTTTATGACTGGCTTTTACCCTTTTTCGTGTCCAGAAAGCGAACAGAATTGTCTTGGGCTATCGGGGTTTCTTGCAGCCGTGCGATAACAGGTTCGGGCAAAAAAGCCGCCTCGGCGTTGACCGAAGCGGCTGAAATGAAGAGCACTACTACCTTACTCTGAAACGGTTTTCTTCGCGCGGCTCGGCGGTTCGAGGTAACGATAGGCATTACTCGGATTGTCGTTATCGTAAGAAAACGAGTCACGGTGGATGAGGAAAAACTTCACCGCTTCAATCGGAATAGCAAAACCCAAACCTTCGCCGAACGTGATCTTCATATTGGTCACGCCGACGACTTCACCGCGCATGTTGAAAAGCGGTCCACCGCTGTTGCCCGGATTAATCTGCGCGGTTGTCTGCAAATACAGGTCGCCTTGGAATTGGCGCGTCTTGGTGCTGATGATGCCTTCGGTGACGGTGCGTTCGAGTCCGAGCGGACTGCCAATCGCGAAGACGCGTTCGCCGACTGCGAGCTGTTCGGAATCGCCGAGAGCGACTGGCACAAATTTCGCGTCCTTCTCTTCGATCTTCAGCAAGGCCAGGTCGGCGAACTTGTTCAACGCCACGATGCGGACCTGCTTGTAACTCTTGCGTTCCAGTTCGCCATTTTTCGAATGATACACTTCGACGGAGATTTGCGTTTCACCTTCGGTCACATGAAAGTTAGTGATGAGATAACCGTCTTCGTTAATGAAAAATCCGGAGCCGAGCCCACCGGGTGTGCGCACTTGCACGACCGATTCACCAAGCACGTTGACGAGTTCGCGCACGCTACGTTCTTTGGGAGGAGTCGCGGAGGTCGTGAAAATTGTTTTAAAACCTTTTTCGGTTGTGACCGGAGCTTTCGTGGTCGACTTGGGCGCCTTGGAAGCTTTCTCAGTGACGACATCTTCGCTCAGAATTTTCACAACCTGATTGCGCGGGATGGAAAGCACCGTGTAGCCGAGGTCGATGATTACCTGATCGTGTTTTTCGGCGAGAATGGTCCCCGTGACGCTGGCTTTGTCCCGCAATTGCACCGTCGCCGCTGAACCGGCAACCGCAACACACAGGAGCGCGGAAAGACAGTATTTTAACATGTCGCAAAGGATACGGGACATGCATGCGACTGACAAGGGCAAGGAGGCTTTATCTCATCCGCACAGACGCGTTCCCGCTGGTCATCGCTATTTAATCTGAAACCGCGCTGCCGATTCCGACACCTCGTCAAACTGCGCGCGCAATCCATCGCGGCGCTCGCCATTGATGAGGAACGTGATCGCGTGCGTGCCTTTTTGGAGGTCGAGAATCGTCGCGGATTTCAGCGGTTTGCTCTCGTTATCGACCCAAAGTTTTAGGCCTTCAACTGAGTTTACCCGTAACTGCACTTTGCCGGGGCTGGTCACTTCGACTTCGCAACGCGCAAGAGCGGGAGTTTTCGAAAGCTCCTCAAACGGCAACAGGCCGGACACACGACTATACGCAGGCGTCCACTTTAGTCCGCCTGCGGCGGTCGGAATTACATTGGCCTCGATAGGCGCTGCTACTTGCCATCGACGTGCCACTGGAGCGGTGTTGTTCGCGTATGGACCAGGTTTACCAAGCTGTGAGAGAAACCCAATCAGGTCGATGAAATCGGAGTGAGTCAGTGTGCTCGCCAATCCCGTAGGCATGAGAGAATACGGTCGACGCTCGCGCTTCTCAATTGTTGAAGTTGGAATCACGATTTCGGGGTGCGTGTTGTCTTTGAGAACGAGTTCGTTTTTATTCTCGCGCACTTCGATACCGATGATGTCGTCACCATCTTTCGTGGTGACCTGCACGGTTTCGAAGCTGTCTTTGATGATTTTGCTCGGGAAGAGGATAGAATCGATCAGGTAGTCGACCGTCGAGCCGGTCCCGATTCCGCCGAGGTCGGGTCCGACCAGACCACCCGTGCCGTTGATGGCGTGGCACTGCATGCAACTGAGGCTCTGTCGGTGGAAGATCATCTCGCCCCGAGTGGGATCGGCTTTGGTTCGCACTTCAGAAACAAGCTCGGCCATTTCCGTTTGCGTAAGCGGTTTGATGTTGCCGTTGGATTGCGTGAGTGATTTCAAAAATTGCGCGTCCTGTTTAGGCCTTGGAAACTTCGCTCCGGACGATCCGGCTTGTTGCACCATGTATTGCTGACGCTGTGCATTGCCGTCGAAACTAAGCTGCCCGCTTTGGATGGCTCCATTCCAATAAGGTTTAAGCGCCTGGATGGTGTTTTTCAGCGCCTGATCGAGGAAACGGTCCATCGGTTGCTCAAGAACTTTGGTGGCCAATTCGGCAGCTCGTGCATCATTGATATAGCTCAGAGCAACGACGGCTTCCAAACGAACGCGTGCGTTTTCATCCGCGACGAGCGTGCGCAAAAGTTCGAACGTGTCGCTGATTTGATCGCGCCAATAACGCAAGACTATCGTCGCGGCCGCGCGAGCGTTTGGTTCTTTCGCGCGCAGGAGACTATTAAGCAATTCGGGCTGAACTGACTTGTGGCCTTGATAAATCCAAAGCGCTTCCAAGCGATGATGGTCGTAATCAGGCTCGTTCGGGTCCAGGTTCTTCAACCATTTCCCGAGCGCGGGCAGAACTTCTTTTGAATTGCCTTCAGTCAACACGCGCCGCGCCTGCATGCGATTGTAATCGGCAGAGTCTTTCAGGTGGTTGAGCGTTTCCGAAACATTGCGCAAATGCGGGCGCTTCGCGAGCGGGCGATCTTTGAATGTAATTCGCCAAATACGACCATGCGTGAAATCGCGACCCGGATCGCGAAAGTGATATTGCATGTGGCCGATGAGCGGATTGTACCAATCTGCAATATAAATAGCGCCGTCGGGTCCCATACGGATTTCAACGGGACGGAACGCGTTGTTCGTCGAAACGATGAGTGGCTCGAGTTGCTTAAGTGAATAGCCAGCCCCTTCGTCGCGAAACGCCCAATGGTGAACGCGATTTTCCTTAAACGGATTGCTGATGAGCGTGCCTTGCCATTCGGCCGGAACGTGCTCGCCACTGATAATTTCCGCACCGGCGAGTTTGCCTTCGCCGCCACGGACATCGACCGCTGTGGAGCTGCGGCCAGCCGTCGGCAAAATCATGTAGCTACCGCCCTGCCCTGATGAATCGATATGGAAATCAAATCCCCAAGCGTTCCAATAATGCCCCCAGGGATTTGGCGGAACGCTGTTAGCCAGATAAATTTCTAGCTGCCCATTTGCCGGATCGTATTCCCAAATTCCAGGATTCCAGTTACCAGCGAGATCGCGAATTCCATACGCGGTTTCAATGACTGAATGCAAAAATACGCCTTGATTGAAGTAGATGTTTCCACCGGGACTCCATCGAAACACGTGCGCCTTGTGATGCGAATCTTCGGTCCCGAAGCCGGACAAAACGATTTCAGGATCGGTAACGTGACCGACATTGTTCGGGTCTTTCAAAAACCAAACCTTCGTGTCGTCTGAGGTATAACAACCAGCGCGCGAAGGAAGCATTCCGGTTGGGATCAACAAATTGTCGGCAAACACCGTGGTCGTATCGGCGCGACCATCACCGTCTTTGTCTTCGAGAATGACGACTTTGTCGTCCTGAGTTTCGCCTGGTTTGATCTGCGGATAACGGGTGGTGGTCGCGACCCACAAGCGGCCACGCGCATCGAAAGCCATTTGAATCGGTTTCGCGATCAGTGGATCGGCAGCGAACAATTCCACTTTCAAACCCTCAGCCACTTTGAAGCTGGCGCGTTCTTCTTCAGGATCGGGCGCGGAATCGTCGCGTTGCACGGGACGAGTTGTTCCGGTTAATTCTAGATCGGATTTCATTTGCGGAACTGAAACCTGTTTACGCGAGGTAATGTCGCGTTTCAGCTGATCAACGGTCTTATCATTCTGTTCAGCGAGCGCGTAAAACTGATCCAACTCCGCATTCATTGGATGTTGCACCGGTCCAATTTTGTCCTGAAAGCGCGTGCCGCCGGCATAGACGTACTCGGAATTCATCGGGCGATAGAAATACCAAAACTGCTTGTTCTTGGTTTTGATCGTCGAACGAAGTTGCTCTTCCGCGTCGCCCGACAGCTTTGCGCCACGCCCGAGATCCAATTGTTTTTCGATCGCATTCGCCGCCGCGATGTAGCCTTTCGAATTTAGGTGGACACCGTTGCTCGTCAGACCCGAGCCCTTTAAGCCATCAAATAAATCCACAAACCAAAGGCTACGCTTCGCCGCCAGGTCCTTAATCGCATCAACGTAGGCGCGCAGTTCGACATTATGCTTTGTTGGATTTTGCCACGCGCCACCAAGCGCTTCGTGGCGAATGGGCGAGACCAAAACGATGCGTGCTGTGGTGTTGGTCAGTTTATCGAGCACGGTTTCGTAATCTGCGATGAACTGCGACAGCGCGACTTCACCACGAAAGGATTCCATCATCCCGTAGCTGACAAAAATAACCGTCGGCTTCACCTTCGCGACATAACTGAAAAGGTTTGGCACATATTTCTGGCGCGGCTCGGGCGCGCTGGAACCTTGCAAGTGGCTGCTGACAACATCGCCGCTCCATCCAAGGTTCCGGAATGTCACGTTTTTATCCATTGCGTGACGCGTGAGCATGAGCTCGATGCTGCCGTATTCCTGCTCGCGTTCGGCAAATGTGCCGCCCACGAACGCAACGACATCGCCATCCCGCAACTCGAACTTCTCGCGCGCGAAAACCGACAACGGCAGAAGTAACAAAACAAATAGGTGGCGGACTGATTTCATTTTTTCGTCTTTTCGTATGAAACATTGATGTCGAGTTTGCCCGGCCATTTTTCAGGCGGCGTTTCGTCTAACGACCAGAACACCGCGTTGACCACCAAACGCTGAAACGGCTCGACAGAAAAATCTTCGGGATGGCCCAATGACGTGTAGAACGAACGTGCGCCCCATTGCGTTTTGAATGTCCACGCTACCGGATTCGGAATTGCCGGCTTATCCGGATTCACCGAGGTTCCCATTAAAACAGGCGTCGAGCCGGGCGCGGGATACTTCGGTAAAACATGGTAAAGCCACGATGCAACGTGAAAATGCTGCGCGACGCCTCTCAGCAACGGATGATCTTTTTCGCTCGCAATAATGGAAACATCGGTCGTCGACTTGTGTCCGTAATGCGTGTGCCCTGCCGCGCCCCAACCGGGTGGCGTGCCGAACGCAAATTCGCCGAACGCATTCCATTTCTCCAAAGAGTCACCCACCGGATAATGAAACGAATGTGACGTGGTGCGAAATCCCATCAACGGTTTGCCGGACTTCAAGTAATCGTCGATCAACGCAACCTGCTCTTTCGGCAACAGACGCCAGCGCAGGAAAAAGATCGCAAGGTCCGCTTTCTTCAACTCTTCAAGCCCGGGAATATTCTGCTCGTAGTTCTCGTCACGTTTTCCATTCGGTTGGGAGGCATAGAGGACCTTCGTGCGAAAGCCGAATTGCTTTTCAAGTGCTTGCGCTAACGCGGGCATGGAGCGTTCGGAGCCATACTCGTGGTCGCCCGTTACGAAAACGATGTAAGGTTTCGTTTCAGCCGAGGCGACAAACATCGACGCGCAAAGACACAACAGCACCAGCAGAGGCGTTTTTGGCATAGGACAAATAGAATCCAACGCGACGACGGATTGTGGCAAGCGCAAACGCATCGAAACAAAAAATTAAGCAACTCAGTTCAATAAAATCTCGCGGACGAACGTCCAAGAAAGCAGACTAATAAAATCGTGTCGTCGATTCAGCGCACAATCAAAGTCAGTTTCGAGCACCGCGTGCATTTTACGCACCACGTGTTTGCGCCGGATAACGCGTTGCTGAAAAACGTGCTCACGCCCGAGGCAGGCCATCGCGTAAAAGCCTTGGTCGTCGTTGACGAAGCCCTTGCGATCGCCCAACCGGAACTCACCAAGCAAATTGAGCAATATTTCACTACCTGGAGTTCGTGCCTGCAGCTCGTTTGCCCACCGGTCGCCATCGAAGGCGGTGAACGCACGAAAAACTCCTATTTTCACGTTTCCGAAATCCATTCCCAAATCGATCGCTTCCACATCGATCGGCATTCGTATGTGATTGCGGTCGGCGGTGGAGCATTGCTCGACATGGCTGGACTCGCGGCAGCCACTGCGCATCGCGGCGTGCGGCACGTGCGCATCCCGACTACCACCTTGAGCCAAGCCGATTCAGGTGTGGGTGTCAAAAACGGGATCAACGCATTCGGGAAGAAAAATTTCATTGGCACATTTGCGCCGCCGTTTGCGGTCATCAACGATTTCGCATTTCTCCATTCACTTCCCGAACGCGACAAACGCGCGGGTTACGTCGAAGCTGTAAAAGTTGCGCTCATTCGCGACCGCGACTTTTTTCAACAATTAGAGCGTGACGCTGAGGCGCTGGCGAAGTTCCGACCAGAAGCGATGCAGCAACTCATCGTCCGCTGCGCTGAGTTGCACCTGAACCACATCGCCAGCTCGGGCGACCCGTTCGAAACAGGCTCGGCGCGCCCGCTGGATTTCGGCCACTGGGCCGCGCACAAGCTTGAGCAACTATCCGACTACAACATTCGTCACGGTGAAGCCGTCGCCATCGGCATCGCTCTGGATGTTATCTACGCGCGCAACATCGGACTTCTCAATGCGGCGTCGTGTGAACGGATTTTGTTGTTGCTTGAAAAACTCGGATACGAACTGTTCGCCAACGAACTCCTCAACATCGATGCGGAAAACCAAATCCTAGTACTAAAAGGTTTGGAAGAATTTCGCGAACACCTCGGTGGGCAACTCACCATCACTCTCCTGAAGGCCATTGGTGAAGGCGTTGAAGTGCATGATGTAAACATGCCGAAGATGCTCGATTCAATTTACGAACTTCAGCAGCGCCACGTTGCGCACGAGCGCCGAGTCATCCCCCTGCACGGTTAGGCTCCTTGCGTCAGCCAAGCGCATCCTTTATGTTCCGCGTTCGATGACGGAACCCTACATCCAGAATTTGTTTGCCGAGCGTATCGGCGGGAAAAATTACGGCAAATCCACGGCGATCTACAAGTTTGAGCGCATCAAGCGCACGAAACGCGCCGCCTTGGCTGCAAATCCCGGCGTCGAGATAATCGACATGGGTATCGGTGAACCGGACGAAATGGCGTTTCCCGAAGTGCTCGACTCGCTCAATGCTGCAGCTCGCAAACCGGAGAACCGCGGCTATTCCGACAACGGCGATGACGCTCTCAAGCAAGCCGCTGCGCGTTATCTCGAAAAGATTTGTGGCGTTCCCGGCATCAATCCTCAAACTGAAGTCATCCACTCGATCGGAAGCAAAGCGGCACTTTCGATCTTGCCCGCCGCACTGATTAATCCAGGCGATTACGTCCTAATGACG
>JAQGOW010000560.1 GCA_028293405.1 Verrucomicrobiales bacterium | reverse complement strand
ACATGGCAGAAGACACTCTGGTTTAACGAACATGTCACTTCGAATTTTGCGGTACGGATTACTTCTAGCTGTAGTAATGCTCGCGGGCTTATCGGCGAACTGTGCCGAGCAAAAGAAACTAAACGTGCTTTTCATCGCCATCGACGATCTGCGGCCGCAGCTCGGTTGTTACGGTGTAAAAGACATCAGGACGCCGAACATGGATGCGCTTGCGAAACGTGGTTTGCTATTCAATCGCGCGTATTGCCAACAGGCCGTCTGTTCGCCATCGCGGACTTCACTGCTGACCGGACGCCGACCTGATACGACGAAAATTTATAACCTCGAGGATCACTTTCGCGACACGATTCCGGATGTCGTGACATTGCCGCAGCATTTCAAAAACAACGGCTACTTTTGTCAGTCGATTGGGAAAATTTTCCACGATGGATTGGACGATCCGAAATCGTGGAGCGCTCCTTCGATGGCAGCAACCAGTCGTGATGTTGAGTTGGAAGATGGTCGGTTCGTTACGCGCAACGTCCGGGCCCAAGTTGACTCACCTTACATTTTAATCGCGAACTCACCAGTGCAGAAGCCAGCGCAAGACGAACGCACGCTGCAGCGACAGGCAGCCAAGGCAAAAATCCCGCCTTGGTCGGCTCCTGAGGTCGGGGATGAAGATCTCAGCGATGGTCAAATTGCCGATCGCGCGATTGAAGTAATGAAGTCGCACAAGGACGGACAACCGTTTTTCCTGGCGGTTGGATTTCGCAAACCACATCTGCCCTTCGATGCGCCCAAAAAATATTACGACATGTATCGTCTCGACGACATGAAGCTCGCGTCCAATCCGAATCCGCCGAAGGATGTTTTCGAAGCTGCCCTGCACAATTGGGGCGAGTTGCGCGGCTACAAAGGCATGCCCAAAGAAGGCCCGCTAAGCGAACGGCAATCACGCGAACTGATTCGCGGTTACTACGCGGCGACGAGTTACGTCGATGCTCAAATCGGACGTGTGCTCGAGACTCTCGACCGCCTCAAGTTGCGCGACAACACGATCGTTATCGTATGGGGCGATCACGGCTGGCAATTAGGCGAGCACGGAATGTGGTGCAAACACACCTGCTTCGAAACGTCCACACACACTCTGCTGATGTTGAGTGTGCCGCAGCAAAAACATCGCGGCACAAAGACCGATGCGTTCGTTGAATTCGTCGATGTTTACCCGACTCTTTGCGATCTCGCCGGACTTAAACAAACCGAAGGCCTCGAAGGGACAAGTTTCGCGCCGCTGCTGGACAACCCGAACAAGCCATGGAAATCCGCAGCGTTCAGCCAATATCCGCGCGGTTGGTTGATGGGATATGCGATGCGCACAGATCGGTATCGTTACGTCGAATGGGTGGCAAAAATAAATCCGAAACGAGTGGCGGGTCGTGAATTGTATGACCACGAAACCGATCCCGACGAAAATTTAAATATCGCGAACCATCCAGAGAACAAAGAAGTGATCGCGAGTCTGAGCAAACGGCTAAACGCCGGTTGGCGCGCCGCGGTGCCGAAGCAGTAAAGCTTCAGATATAATACATCTTCCCTTTGTCCGCAGATTGCTCGACAAGCTTTTGGAAGTTGATTGCGTCCGCCGCTTCGTTGAGCGACTTCTGCAGTGTCCCCCAGGCGGCGCGAAGTTCCGGCGGACACTCGGCATCGTTGAGGGCAGGGGTATCGAACACCTGGCCGTGAATGCAGCGGAGCACGTCGCCCAAAGTAATTTCCGCCGGTGGCCGCGCCAAAAGATATCCACCTTCCTTACCACGAACGCTCTTAACAATCTGCGCCGATTTCAATTCGATCAAAATCTGCACGAGGTAATTGGACGGAATATCCTGGTCTGAAGCCATTTCCTCGACCCGATGCGCGGCTTTGTCCGTATAATGTCGTGAGAGCCAAAAAACGGCTCGGGCGGCATAATCGCTTTTTACGGACAACTTCACATCGCTAATAATTAAGGGTGAAAGCGACTGGCGCAACCTCGAAACGAGGCTATAGTACGCCGCTTTCTATTCGGCCTGCGGCGGGACCGTAAAATTTATTTCAAAATGTTTGAACATTTTCCGGCGGATTTGTCCAAGGAATGTCGCGTCTTTAAACACCTCAGTAGGGCTTGAGTTTAGCCACTGCTGAGAGTAGACAGTCAGATTCTCGGAATATACCTGGGCGAGTGCTCAGTGCAAAAACCGACCCCGACGACCGCTGTCGGAGGTCATCGGAGAGCAACTGAAATGATTAGAGTTGAGAACTTAACGAAACATTTCGGCCCAAAAGTGGCCGTAAACAACCTTTCGTTCACCGTCGAACGCGGTGAGGTGCTAGGCTTTCTCGGGCCGAACGGCGCCGGGAAGTCCACCACCATGCGAATGGTTACCGGCTTCATCCCGCCTACCGATGGCAAAATCACCGTCGGCGGCCACGACATGGTCGCGAACCCGCTTCCGGCCAAGCGCCTGATCGGTTACCTCCCGGAAAACGCGCCATGCTACGCCGATATGACGGTCGAAGGTTTCCTCGGCTTTGTCGCGGAACTTCGCGGGTTTCGCAAGGACGCCAAAGCCAAAGCCGTCAATCGCGCGATCGAAATGTGCTTTCTCGAGAACGTCCGCTTTCAAAGCGTCGACACGCTCTCCAAAGGTTATCGCCACCGCACCTGTTTCGCTCAATCCATCATTCACGATCCCGAGGTTCTCATTCTCGACGAACCGACCGACGGCCTCGACCCCAATCAAAAGCATGAAGTGCGCGGTTTGATCCGTCGCATGGGCGAGACAAAAGCCATTATTTTCTCAACGCACATTCTTGAAGAAGTGGACGCAGTTTGTTCGCGCGCGATTATCATCGACCGCGGTCAAATCGTCGCCAATGGCACGCCTGCGCAACTTCGGCAGAAATCCGAATACGCCGGCGCGGTGTTGGTTGTGGCGAGTGGCGTCACCGGCGGTCAGTTGGCCGATCGTTTAGCGCAAATCCCGAACGCTCGGCGCGCGGCAGTGGTCAAGGACGACCACGGCAAAGCGTATGTGCGCGTTTACCCGAAATCTGATAGCCGCACCGGCGACCTGGCCCGAAACGTCATGGCCGCTGCTAACTGCTGGCAAGTTGAAGAACTTCACACCGAAGAAGGCCGGTTGGATGAAGTTTTCCGTAGCATCACACTGCCTGACACCTCGGAGACAAAGAAATGAATTCCTGGGCGAACATCCGCACTATAACTAAACGCGAACTGGCGGCCTATTTTACGTCGCCGCTCGCATACGTTGTCATCGTCATCTTCCTGCTGTTGATGGGATTTTTCACCTTCATGGCTGGCGGATTTTTCGAAGCCGGCCAGGCAACTCTGGATTCGTTCTTCAGATGGCATCCGTGGCTCTATCTCGTGCTCGTGCCGGCCGTCGGCATGCGCTTGTGGGCGGAGGAACGCCGCGTCGGCACATTGGAATTGCTGCTGACGATGCCGATTACACCATGGCAGGCGATTGTTGGAAAATTCATCGCGTCGTGGATCTTTTTGGGAATTGTCCTCCTGCTGACGTTCCCAATCGTCCTCACCGTCAACTGGCTGGGTTCACCTGACAATGGTGTAATTATCGCCGCGTTCGT
>JAQGOW010000552.1 GCA_028293405.1 Verrucomicrobiales bacterium | reverse complement strand
TCCAAGCGTCGTCCGTGCGACCGTGTACGCGCCTCCCAACGTCTGGGAGCCGAGAATCACGTGAATACCAAACGCGCGACCTTGCCGCACAATCCGGTCGAGCAACACCGACGCGCTTTGGAAAATTTTATCGTCCTCAGTGAAAAATTCCTGGAACTCATCAATCAACAACAAAGTGCGCGGCATCGGTTGGCCGGTCGCTTTGCGATAACCCGGAAGGTCTTGCACGTTATGTTCACGGAACAATTCACCGCGCCGTTTCAATTCCGCATCGAGCCGTTGCAACACACTCAAGCCAAATTCGCGATCACTCTCAATCGCAACGACACGCGCGTGCGGCAGTTGATGCGTGGCGTAACTTTTAAACTCAACACCCTTCTTAAAATCGATGAGGTAAAACTCCACCTGCTCCGGACTGCACCACAGCGCTAGGTTCGTAATCATCACGTGAAACAACGTCGACTTACCCGAACCAGTTTTACCCGCAATCAACGCGTGTTGCCGCGTCCCTTTGCCGATCGCGAGATACTGAAACTTTGTCGCGCCCGTGCGCCCGATCGGCACCCGCAATTCGTTGCCGGTGTCGAGCGACCACACCTCGCCATCGTGCGGCGCGACATGATCAAACGGCACTTCCACACGATTCGAATCGCGACTGCTTTTGCCAACTTTGTGAATCAATTCCGTCGCGAGCTCAGCATTCGGCGGCTCATCCAAATTCACTGTCACGCCCGCCAACGGTTCGCCATTAATCAGATAAGTCGTCTGCTCCTCGCGCAGCACCGGCTTGCTCACGATATGCGCTCCGCTCTTGCGCAACTCCTCTGCGACCGCGGGATCCAACCGTTGCCGCGTGTCCCAATGAACCAACGCATACACACCGCAACGCGCACCACTCGCCGCGATGCTCAGCAATCGCCGAATAGCAACGTCACTGAAGTTGTGTGGAAAATCAGCGACAACCAAATAGTGATATTTCTCCGCGATGTTTCCCGCCTGCTCGTTGTATTCCACGATCGTGCTGTATTCGTTGCGCAAATACATCTGGATTACTTTTTCCATGTGCGCATTGAGTTCGCCGAGCCGCTGCTCGATTTGATCCATTTGCGTCCAAATGCGGCTGTTGATCAGATGCTCCTCGTGATCGGCGAGGTGCATGAAACTGGAAAAATTCTGCCCAAGCTCAACCGGATCAATAATCGTAAAATGAAGTCGCCCGGGCGGCGCAGCGGCGAGCAGTCGCATGACAATATTATTCAATGACCCAATCATCTCCGCCCGACCCGCATCACCCTCAAACAACACCGACCCTTGCTCGGGATAGGTCAGCAACATCGGCACATGCAAATGGGCCGGCCCGGGCAACTGGAGTTTGCTCTCCTTGCTGCGATTCGGGACAAGCTTGTCGATGTTGACCTCAAGCGAACCAAACCGCGCAAGGTGATCGAATGTTTCCGGCGCAATCCACTCCTCAACCAAATCACGCGCCCACGGACGAAAGAGCTCCTCTGAAACCGCCGACGTCAGCATCAATTCGCGGTAAACCGGCCCGAGCCTGGATGTCCATTCTGTCGAGATCCCGCGCAACTCCGTGTCAAATGCCGCATTGTGTTTCGAAGCCTGTTGCTGATAACGATCGTTCGCTTCTTTCCTGCGCGATTCGATGTCACTGGTGTTTGTGCCGACCGCCTCCCGATGCTCGCGTGAAATTTTCTCCGACCGCGTCTTGTGCATGGCCTCATGCCGTGCCGCCACGCGCTTTGCTTTTTCTTCAACCAACGGCTCCGAATCGATCTTCTGTTGCTGCGCACCATTGAGCGTGTCGCTCCACTCCTGCTGAATACGTTGCGTGGTCGCCTCAAAATTCGCTTCAATCTTTGCCAACGTGTTCACGCGACGCGCCTCGGCCTTCTGCAAACAAATCCCATGCAGATTCCGCGCCGTGCCGAGCGCCTCTGAAATATCCGTCGCCAATGGCCAACCCTGATTCCCACCAACCACGTGCAACACGATCGCAAGGACCACCAGTGCTCCGGCAATTCCCCCAGCGACACCTATCGACACCGTCTGCACGTGGAATTGATTCAAAATCGGCACCATCGCGAAAAGCCCCGCCGCAATCACCAACCCCGCAAAAACATATTTGAAAAGTTTGGTGACGAACAACCGGTTAAACCGCGAAAGATTCTCGTCAGCCTTCCCGCGCAATGTCTCCAACTGCGCCAGCAAATCATGTTCGTTCCCCTCGACCGTGACCGCTGCCTCCTGCGCGCTGGCGAGAGCTTTGGAAAATCTTCCATAGCCGCTGAACGCATCCTTGGCCGCTGCTTCCGATCGAAACAAAGCCTCGTTCTCGTTGGCCAACTGCCGTTTGAAATCTTCACACGCGCGCTCCGTGTCGGTGATGTCCGTTTCACGTTTGCGCTGCGACTGCAACGTCTCCCGTTGCAGCTTGTATTTGCGCGAACCCTCGATGTGTTCGATTCGTTCGATCGCCTGTTTTTTCGCGACCTTGTGCGCCTTCGCAATATTGCTCCGCCGCGTTTCATAACGCGCTTTCTCGTCCTGCCCGAGTTTTTGAAATGCGACCTTCGCCTCCTCGGTGCGAGCCGCCAACGTCCCTGCAAGCTCCTCGAGCGCAGCGTCGCGGTTTTTCTGCTCGCGCGTCAGCTTTACCTTCAAATCCAGGGTCGCCTTTTCTTCGCGCGCCGAAAGCTCCACGATGGTGGTACGAAGCGCCACCAAGAGGTCGCGAACTTTTGAAACTCCAAGCGCGTTACTCACAATCTTTTTTTATTTTGGCGATAATTTTGTCGAGCTGATCAATCACACCGGCGGCGGCGTTGACGCTCGCATTGAGCTCTTCCATATAAAGTCGGTCGAACTCTGCGGCTTTTTGGTCGCGCCAATACTGCTGGGTTTCACGCCAACGATTGAACAGTTCCTGTGTCACCGAGGTCAATCGGGTTTTGTTCGCCGCCAAACTCATGACGCCTTCTCCTCGTTTGTAAGATCGGGCTCAACCGGTAAAACCGTTGGTTCTGCAATCGCAGGAGCCGCAACTGGCATCCCCACATTTGCATAAGCCTCCAATGTTCGAATCGATTCCGTTAAATGCGCGTGCGCCCTGGGCAATCCACTGGAAAGGAACGACTGCATTCGCTCGAGCTGTTTGGCCAGTGGCGACACGCGGCTTTCAAAATCGCTCACCCACTTTTTGACACTCGCCAGCTTCGCTTCCGCTTCCGCCAGGTCCCGTTGCGCCTTCGTCACCGCCGTGCGTTCTGCCGAAGTCGATTCACGCAAGCGCGACATCTCCGCGCTAAACACCGATTGTTTGGCTTCTTCCAACTTCAACGCGCATCGGCGCGCCTGCTTTTCCCAAAAAATCCGTCGATCGCTCTCGAGCCAAACCCGCAACCGTACCACCTCTGCATTGATTTCATCCAAGGTCGGTCGCGCCTTGCTCAAGTACAACACCAATGCCGCACGGAACGTGTCCAGCGCCTCTACCGATGAAATGTTTGCGCCTTGTTGGGCCATGCAAAGTCGTTCAGTGCTGGTTCAAATATTCCTCGATCCGTTGCGCCTTGCGCAGCAGATAGGGCCCGTGCTGGTTGGAAAGCTCCATAAACTTGTTGAGCGTTTTCATCGTTTGCTTGAACTCCTCGGCAAACTTCAGGTGCTCCTGGTCTTGCCACGAGTCACTTAGCTGCCCAAAGCGCGCCTGAAGTGCCGACATGCGGGTTTGGAGGTCGGCGTTGAAGCGCTTCAGCTCTTCGGCAAATCGCCGCACCTGTTCGGGATCCATGACTGCCTGGGCCATAAAAATCTTTCTGTTAACCGCCGATGGGCGGCTCTCCTCACACCCGTAGTGTACCAGTCTTTCCATTAGAGGACGAACAATTTTGTCGCGATGCCCCGTTCGGGTTTGAAAACCTCGCATGCGCGTTACCTTGGCACGTATGAAGAAATTACTCTTACTTGTGGGCGCAGCGGCGTTGGTGGCTTGTGCGCATAACCGCGATCGTGACCAGGGCGCTTCGATGAATGAACCAGCGGGCGCTTCGACCAGCACGAACTCGATCCAATCGATGCCGGCTCGCGACATGAATCAACAACCTTATCCAGGTTCGAGCGGCCTCAACCAACAACGCGGCAGCGGCTCCGCCAGCGACAGCAGCTTGCAAGGTTCCAGCTCCGGCAACTCGACCGGTTCTGGAAATGAAACCAGGAGCGGTGCCAGCAGTGGCTCGGTCGGCGGCTCCAGCGGCGGCACTTCCGGCACGGGTTCTTCCAGTAACCCATAATCACACTTGTCCGATATCAAAGCGGGTTGGCTTTGCTTTAATTGCGAGGCCGACTCGCTTTTTTGCGAACTCCCCTGTCAAACGTATTCCGTTTTCTGTCAATGCATTGCATTGCCACGCGCCCGATTCGAGGTTGGCCAGCCATTTGCTACTTAAGCGTCTATCAGTTCTGCGAAAGATGATCTTTTGCATCGCTGGTTTGACGTGAACGCACATGCAAAAAAACTAACTCGGTCAGCCGGTTTTACCCTGCTGGAAATAATGATTGTGGTCTCGATTATCGGGCTGCTGGCCAGTATCGCCATGCCCAGTTTTCTCACCGCACGCGCTCGCGCCCAGCAGAACACGTGTCTGGACCACTTGCGTTTGATCGATGGCGCTAAACAGCAATGGGCGCTCGAAAACCACGCCACATCCACCGATACGCCGACAGGTCCGCAACTTCAGCCTTATCTCGGACGTGGCAACGCCGGTGTTTTGCCGATATGTCCGGCCGATCCGACCCAAACTTTTGATACCAGTTACATCATCAATGATATGTCTACTACTCCTACCTGCAAAGTTCTAACAACCCATCTTCCGTAACGACGGCAGAAAATGTCATTCAGTTCTGACCCATTCCTCATGAAAACAGTCGTTCGTAGTCAACGTGGTTTTACGCTCGTGGAAATTATGATCGTGGTAGCAATCATCGGATTGATTGCCGCAATTGCCATTCCTGGTGTCATGCGCGCGCGCGCACGTGCCCAGGAAAATACCTGCATGGATAACCTGCGTCTGGTCGACGGCGCCAAGCAACAGTGGGCGCTCGAAAATCGCGCCAGTTCAACCGCCACCCCGACCGGCCCCCAGATTCAACCTTACATAGGTCGCGCCAGTGGCGTTTTGCCTCTGTGTCCCTCTGATCCAGCTCAGACCTTTGCAACAAGCTACGATGTCAATGACATGTCGACCTCGCCGTCCTGCAAAAACGTGCCGACTCACGCCTTGCCGTAGTTAAGCACCGCCGGGCGTTCCGTCGCCGGACATTAATTGGCCAATCGCATCGCGCAAAGTTGCTGGCGAATATGGCTTCTGCAAAAACCTGTTTACGGTCGTGCTCTCAATGCCCATGCCCGCAGGATCAATCGTCCCGCTCACCATGATCGTTTTTAAAGTCGGCTGGAGACGTCGGCATCGCCGAATCAATTCCAGGCCGTTCATCTGCGGCATGTCGAAATCCGGCAGCAAAATATCGGGCACCGGTGCTCCTTGTTGAATGGCTGCGATTACCTCCAGCGGATCCTGAAATCCGCGCACAGCATAGCCCGCCGCTTCTAACACAAGCGTTGCGAGATCCACCAACGCAGGTTTATCATCGACTACGTAGATCAAATAAATTGAGCCGGACTTTTGGCCCATCGCCCAATTCAACCTGCCCTGTCAATAAAAATCAAGCTCTGAAGCTGTTTCACGCCACCGCACGGACTGCGCTGCTAAGGCGGGGTGACGCGTGCGAAAGATCACTTCCGTATCCCCGAGATAGTTTTCTTCCGAATACCTGAATGCGGCCAAAGCCGTGGCGAAGAGGGCGGCGTCGGACTCGGAACGGGTCCAGTCACCGAGTTTTCCCAAGAACAACTTCGTCCCGCGATGTTGTAACAGGATTTTCACGAGGCTCCGACGTTAGACCTGTCAACTCAATGCCGAAAATCACCTAGACCATGATTTTACCCTCCGAACTCACCCGATATTGCGTAGCCCTTCTCAATTTGGGACCAACTCCGGTGCCTCCACTCAACCGTTGTTTTAGCCGCTTGTCTCTGGGCTGCCACCGTTTTCGCTTTTGTGTCTGTGTTATCACCTTTATTCTCGGACACACCAACCAATGAAATGGGTCTCGAGTATTGTCGCGCTTGTGGGGTTTTGTGTCTTGTCCTCTCCGGCACTTGGCGCTCAAGAAGCTTCGACGTGGAACATTGCACCGCCTCCGGGGTGGGTCGTGCCTTCGACCGTCACCAACTTTAACAACAATCGTTTTTCAGCAACAACTTCCGGCAGTCACGCCTACCTCCTTTTCGAAGAACAAGCTCAGATCGAATCGCAGGATCGCTATTTCCACAGCAGCAAGGTCATTCTTAACGCCAGCGGACTGCAAGAAGAGTCATCGTTGTCTACAGATTTTGATCCATCGTATCAGCATCTCACCTTGCACAGTGCCCGTATCCGCCGCGGGACCAATAGGGTTGAGCAACTTAAACCATCACGCGTCAAAGTTGTGCAGCGCGAGCGGGATCTCGATCGCAATGTGTATGACGGTAGCTTGTCTGCGGTCATATTTCTCGAAGACGTGCGCGTCGGTGATATTATCGATTACGAGTATACCATCCATGGCTTTAATCCCATTCACAAAGGACGACACGCTGGAATCTACAACTTGCAATGGGGCGTGCCGGTGGCGATGCAACGTTATCGGATGTTTTTTGCTAAAGATCGGAAACTGTACGTGCGGCAACATAACGGTGCCGCCGAGCCGCGCAGGTCCGAAGTAAACGGAACGAACGAACTTGTTTGGGAAGTTGCGGATATCCCTGCGATGCAGTGGGAGGACTCTGTGCCTAGGTGGTTTGATCCGAGGCCGCGATTCGAGGTGAGCGAATATCAAACCTGGCACGAAGTTGCCGTATGGGCATCAAGCTTCTACTCCACTGGACAAA
>JAQGOW010000519.1 GCA_028293405.1 Verrucomicrobiales bacterium | reverse complement strand
GCCGCCATGACAGAAAATGGCCACTGTTTTGCCGCGATTCTCACGAATGGCACGGCGGAGGCACGGCTCGACACGTTTGCGGAAATGCACCGTGCTTTCGCCATTGGGCACGACCCCCAGTTCGATTTGTTCCAGCCATTCCCAAGGTTGGATGCGGAATTTTTTGCGCAACGCATCGTAGCCAAAGCCCGTCCAGTCGCCGAAGTCAATCTCGCGCAAACCGGGCAGGATGACCTGCTTGACCGGATGATGCTTGGCTGACGGCGCGAAAGTTTGCTGCACGCGCTTCATCGGGCTGGCGTAGATGGCGTCGAATTTCTTGCCGCGCAAAAATTTCGCGAGCAGCTTCGCCTGTTGGTGGCCACGTTCGGAAAGGTTTATATCAAGACGCCCACCGAACACGCCCTGATAGGCGATTTCAACTTCAGCATGGCGAATCAACAACAACCGCGTGATGGGCACCGCCCTGGGTTTGCGTAAGCGTTTCGTAGAGGACATGGTTTAAATTTCGGCAAGAGCTTTTTGTTGAGCGATGAGCAGTTCCGCAATTCCGGATTTGCCGAGCGCGAGCAGGGCGGTAAGCTCCGATTCGCTGAACGTCGCTTCTTCGCCGCTGCCTTGCAGTTCGATGAACTGGCCGCTGGAGTTCATCACGAGATTCATGTCCACCGACGCGGCGACGTCTTCCGTATAACACAAGTCCAGCAGCGGAACGCCGTTCACGATGCCGACGCTCGCGGCGGCGACGCCGTGCAGGATCGGGCTGGTCGTCAGTTTCTTTTCGGCGATCAACTTTTTGATCGCGAGCGACAATGCGACAAAGGCACCGGTGATGGCCGCCGTGCGCGTGCCGCCGTCGGCCTGCAATACATCGCAATCAATGCAGATCGTTCGCGCGCCGACTTTCTCCAGGTCAATGGCGGCGCGGATCGAGCGACCGATCAATCTTTGGATCTCCGACGAGCGTCCGTCCAGTTTTCCCTTGGCGATGTCGCGCTGCTTTCGTTCCAAAGTGGAGTAGGGAAGCATTGAGTATTCAGCCGTCAGCCAGCCGCCGGTGACTTTTTGTTCCTTCATCCAGCGCGGGACGGTTTCCTCGATGGTCACGCCGCAGATGACGCGTGTGTTGCCCCATTCGATGAGCGTGGAACCGGTGGCGTAGGGCGCGATGCCGTTCTGAAAACGCAGCGGACGAAGCTGGCTGGCCGAACGACCGTCCACCCTCCGCAGTGCTACGGAGGACGGGTCGGCGCGAGTGGATGAATCAGGCATAAGCGGCGGCGATGCTAAACGCGAATGGCTGCGAGGAAAAGGAAAACCAACGGCTAGCGCCAACTGCAATCAGCGGCGGCGATTTGTAAGTCCACATAGCCAATCTCAAAAAATTACCAGAACTTCCACCAAGGTCTCTGCTTCGGCGTGCTTGTTGGCAATCTAATCGTCAGAGCAAGTTTCGCCTTCGGTGGTGAATTCACCCTAACTGTCTCTTTCTTTAGCCAGGGCTTTGGATTGGGCTCGTCATCACCACAGAAACCCGTAACTACGGTCGGCCCGCGTGGTGGTCGCGGCGGCGGGCTACTCGGCTGCGGCTTTGGTGCTGTCTGATTCTCGTCTTTCATGCACGTGCGAATGTGGCCTAACGTCCAGAGCTCAGGCACGCGGGACGGAAACGCGTGAACCGCGAAGCGGAACTGGAACGGCCATCCTGCGTTGCCTGCAGCGATTTTTTAGCCTGCATCATTCGAAATCTCCAACCTCCTTCTTGAAACTCTGCTGATTCACAACCCGCACACTGCCCGGCTTCCCTGGATAATCAAACAGATAAATCGCTCCGGGTGTCTCTGTGCCAATCCGATGATCAATGTAAACGTCGAACTTCTGGCCCTCAGCATCTATAATCATGATGCATTTAGTCCCACCATCGTTGAACGCGCGCATCACAAGATTACCGTTGTCGTGCTGCTGCTCAACCGGCTGAACTATCCTGATGCTGTCTTGGATGAATGGACCGTGCGTATGAGCACAGCCCACGCAAAGAGCTATGAAACCTATGATAAAAAGAGCTTTCATGCAGGCTAACAAGTATTCAAAAGTGAATATGAAGCCTATTAAAGATTGAGAGCAAGGCAAAAGGCTGCATTGGTAACGGAGCATTTGTTGAATCGCAAATCGGAAACCGATTGAACGAATCACTATTTCCGCTGCTCCGCTTCAATGTCCGCAAACAAACTCTCCAAGTTATTCAACGGCGCACCGCGTTTGGGATTCAGAATTGAGCGCAGATATTCCACGGCTTCGGGAATGTTGCGGATGGATTTGGGCAGCATCGCGCCGGAAGCGTTGGCGTGGCCACCGCCTTGGAATTTCTCCGCCACCTTGAGCGCCTCGCCGTTGCGACTGCGGAAGCTGGCGATGACGACATTGTTCGCGCGCTTGAACAGCGTGACCAGCACGGGAAATTTCACCGCCGAGCGTTCGAGCAGTTGATGCACGATCAGATTGTTGTTACCGACAACGGTCTCGACGTAGCCGACGGCGGCGCTGATCTCGGTGACGTGCTGTTTGCTCCACTCATAGCCGAGCGGATCTTCGATGCGGCGTTTCACCGCCATGACTTCAAGCAACGGATGATCGAGCAGTTTCTCAATGTCGCCGCCAATCAGCGCATGCAGATTCCAGAACTGGTAAATTTTGACGAGATTCGCGTAATCGCCCGCCAACTCAAAATCGGGGTCATCCTCAAGGAATAGATCCGCAACATTGTTCAGGTGCGCGAGCCGGGCGAGGGCGGGGGATTCGAGGCCGTTGCGCACGCACAGTTCATAACAAAGCAACCCGGCGGACTTGGTCAGGTCATGGATGAGATGCGCGCTCTTGGGCG
>JAQGOW010000515.1 GCA_028293405.1 Verrucomicrobiales bacterium | reverse complement strand
GGTGCCGAGGGGAAAATCTTCCCAATCGTGTCGAACGATACGACCAGCGTCACTTTGAACCTTGGGGCCGACACGTTGAGTGGATTAACGGCGAATGACAGTGTGGTCATCGAGCCTTACTGGACGTTGGCCTCCATTTTTCCAGGAGGTCGCGGTGTGAACATTTCGCCAACGGCGGGAAATCGAAATACAGAGGTGCTGATTCCTGATCTCGCAAGCGTTGGAATCAACCTCAGCGCGGCAAAAGTCTGTTTTTTTAATGCGGGCATCTGGAAGCAAGTGGGGCAGGGCGGAGCGGATCACGGCAGCGACATCCTTCAACCCAACACGTATTTTATAGTCCGTCACAACGTTGCGACGAATACTACGTTCACCAGCTCTGGTGCGGTGATAGTGTCGAAGCTGGTAACTCGGCTTACGACATCGGCAACATCGAAGCAGGACAATTTCATCGGCCTAATGCGGCCGGTGACAAATTCACTCGTAAATTCCGGGTTGGTCAGCAGTGGCGCCTTTGCGATTAGTCCGTTGCCGGGAAATCGAACGGACGAATTACTTGTCTTCGACAACGCCGTCGTACAAAAAAATAAATCGTCTGCCGCCGTTTACTACTATTGGAACAATGCCTGGCGGCGAGTCGGGGCAGGTTCTCTTGATGTAGGAGCGCTGCCGGTATTGACGCCGGGATCTGGTTTGATCATCCGCAAAGCGACAAATGCAAGTTTCGTCAACTGGACGAATCAAAAGAATTGGTGATTTTTTGGATCTTCCCTCGACTAGCGGTTCCGAAGTCCTGCGGCCAGATGACTCGCGTTAACTGGTTGCGACAAAATTTGGGAGCACCGTTAGGCGAAGTTGAGCGGCTCTTGTGAAACACTCCTCCGGAGTAAGTTGGCCGGTTGCACGAACCCTGCACCGCAGGGCTGATTGACAGGAAGAGAATATAATATGGGTAAGGAAATCGCGAGAGGGAGTAGCGCGAATTATCGAAAATATTTGAGGCGTAGTGGGTGAATAGTCGAAAACGGCGCCAGCGTACCAAAGCAAATTCCGGTCATTAACCCTCGACTCCTGGGGCCGAATAAAATAGTCAATCAGAGTAATCATGCGCTCTAAAGTTACTAAAGCGTTTACTCTGGTTGAGATGCTTGTGGTCATTGCCTGCATCGGGATCTTGGTGGTGCTGATCTTACCCGCCTCGGCCAAGACGAAATCAAGTTCGCTGAAATTTGCCTGCTTGAATAATTGCAAGCAAATGGGCTTTGGTCAGCAAATGTTCGCGGCGGATCATGCTGCCGGTAAATCCGTTTATTTAGGTCCTTTGGGTAGTCTGACGGGAACATTTCTTTCAACCAGCACGAACGGGAATGGGACGACGTCCCAACAAGCCGATGACGATTTAAATTGGCTGCATGGGATTCAAGGAAACTCGAACGCTTATGTTACCACGCTCCAAACATTTGTATGTCCAGCTACGATAAATAACGTGCGAGGAAACGTAACAACGACGACTGTATACAATAACACAGTTTTCAAAACATTGTTGGATCTCACAAGCAAGGCGGTAGACAAGTATCATACCACTGGCCATAGCTACGAAGTTTTTGGTTTTTGGCGGACTTATAACCTCCCTTACTTTCCCCGTAAGACGCTGACCAGCGTGCAACATCATACGAACAGCTCGACTGCCAATCTAAAAATTAGAGGAACCATTTCGGGACCGTCCGATATTTTCACTATCGTCGATGAATTAGAAGTTCATACGCCGTACCGTGAAAATGCGCCCAATCCTTACGCTGCGCACGGCTTGGAGGGGGCAAACGTAGTTTGTGCCGACGCGCATTGCGAATTTATAGCCACCAAAAACTGGTACGACCGCTATAGCATGTCTGAAGATGACAGCAGTTCACAAGGTAAGCCGTACCCGTGATGGCAATGAGAACAAGGGCCAAAGCAAAAGTGGTCGGGACTTATGGGAAAATGGCGTTGGCTATTTTCCTTCTATCCAGCCATTCAGGTCGTTCTCAGGATGTCATTGCCTGGGGCGACAATTTTAACAAGCAGTGCGATGTCGTTCCTGGAAATGCTAATCCAATCGCGATTGCTGCGGGCGGTTTTCACAGCGTAGTTCTCCAGGAAGATGGCGCTGTCTTCGCTTGGGGCAAAAATAGGAACGGCCAAACCAATGTGCCCTCGAGCGCCACTAATGTTGAAGCGATTGCCGCCGGTCGCGACCACAGTCTTGCTTTGCGGAATGATGGCTCTGTCGTCGCCTGGGGACTTAACGCGGATGGACAGACCAATGTACCTGCTGCGGTGTCGAATGTTGTCGCCGTGTCCGCTGGCGCAGCGCACAGCGTTGCCTTGCGGTCTGACGGAACCGTTGTTGCCTGGGGAAACAATGATTATGGCCAAACGAATGTTCCGGTCAATTTGACCGACGTGATCGCGATCGCATCCGGCTATTATCATAATCTCGCGCTACGTTCCGACCGCAGCATTATTGCGTGGGGTTCGCAAAACGTGGCGCCGACTTCCGTGACCAACGTCGTCGCCGTTGCCGCCGGGTTTGAACATAGTGTCGCATTGAGATCTGACGGTAGCGTTGTGGCGTGGGGTGATAATACCTACGGACAATGCACTGTGCCCGCTTCGGTAACCAATGCGATAGCCATCTCAGGGGGGTGGGGACACAGCATGGCGCAGTTGTCTGATGGGCACGTCGTCGCGTGGGGCATGAATTATCCCGGCATCACCAATGGCCACGCCGGATTTATCACAGTTACCAATGTTCCGATTGGACTCAGCGATGTCGCAAGTCTTTCCAGCGGTGAAGGTCATGATCTGGCGATGGTCAGATCCGGCGCGCCGTATATTCGTGTGCAGAATCAAACCGTAACGGTTCATGTCGGCAGCGAGACATTATTGACGCCAGTTTTGGGTGGAACATATCCGTTACAGTTCCAGTGGTTTCATGAGGGTTCCCTTATTTCCGGCGCGACCGACCGCTGTCTAAGGCTCGCAAGTGTGGAGATGACAAATGCAGGCGCTTACACGTTGGTTGTGAGCAATCTCGTCGGAACAACGACAAGCGACGCGATCAACTTGACTGTGTCGGCTTCACCTTATTTTTTAACGCCGATCCCGACCCAACGTAACGCGGTTGTCGGAACACCCCTTTGCCTGCCGGTGACTGTTGGAGGCGCGCAACCTTTAAATTCTCTGTGGCAGTTGAACGGCAATGATTTGGCGGACGGAGGGCGAATCAGTGGAGCGACTTTATCAACAGTCTGTTTTGATCCGACGGCTTACGAAGACTCCGGCATTTTAAATCTGGCAGTAAACAATTCTTACGGCTCATTCACTGGACTTGTGGCTAATGTGGTCATCAGTCCGATGGTCACATGGGGTGATAATTCATCGGGGCAACTTTCGATCCAAGCGAATGCAACGAATGCAGTTTCCATTGCCTGTGGCGGGGATCACTGCCTGGCCCTTCGTAACGATGGCACCGTGGTCGCCTGGGGTGATAACACTTTTAATCAAAATACGGTGCCGTCGATGGGAGCCACTGTTTTTGCTGTTGCGGAAGGCGAAACACACAGTCTGGCGTTAAAAACAAATGGAACCGTCGTGGCCTGGGGCGACAACTCATCCGGGCAAACGAATGTGCCAGCAATTTCAACTGCCGTCGCCGTCGCAGCCGGTTCTCACTTTAGCCAGGCACTTTTGTCGAATGGCCAAATTGTCCAGTGGGGTGTGGGAACCGCCGTGCCCGGCTCCGCCACAACCGTCATGTTATTATCGACCAGAGGAGATAATTCGTTGGCTTTGAGGGCAAATGGCACTTTGGTGCAATGGGGCATACCGGTGCTGGTTCCGCCATCCGGGACAAACTTTATCGCGATTTGCACTTCAGAAAGTGCCAGTCTGGCGTTGCGGGATGATGGGTCTGTGATTGCGTGGGGGCTGAAGAACGATGGCTTAACGAATGTTCCCATCGCTGCCACGAACATCGTGTCCATTGCAGCGGGTGACGCTCACTTTTTGGCTCTGCGCGATGATGGTTCGGTCATTGCGTGGGGAAATACAAATTTCAATCAATGTCTGGTTCCGCCTTCTGCAACCAATATTGAAGCAATTTTTGCGGGCAGCGCGCACAACTTCGCAATCGTTGGGAAACCATTCAGGAGAACGGCTGTTGCAGGTGAAACCGTCGTGTTCAAAGCCGGGAATCCGACCCTGAGACTGGCAACTTACCAATGGCAATTCAATGGAACCAATATCCCGGGAGCGACAAATTCAGCACTGGTGTTGGCAGACGTTCGCTGGACCAATTCCGGAATCTATCGCGTGATAGTCAGCAATGCTGTGGGTTCCTTGAGGAGTCCGTTAATGAGCCTCAACGTTCCTGCCTTGATTTTTAATATTCCCACTTACAATTTTCTGACAACGAATGGCGCTGTCCAAATGCAATTGACCGGTTCCTCCGGCGTGGATCCGGTGACGATCCTCGCTTCCTCAAATCTGGTGAACTGGGAACCTGTTTTTACTAATCCGCCTACAATTGGCCCAATCGATTTTACGGATATGACTCCGACGGGATTATCACAAAGGTATTACCGCGCCGTTGAACAGCCTTGATGGTTTCAAGTGCGAGGATACACAGAGTGTTTACGGGCTTATGCGCTCGGCGTTAATCACAAGCTTTCCGGTCTAAAAAGTAGCGGACGGTTCGGCCTTGGAACCGTTTGAACGGGGGACGGTGAATGTCGTGGAACCTGTGGATTATCCAATCCGATTTTATCCAGCCGTTATCCGACGACCTCCGTCCCGGTTCGGAAGTACCGCCGCGTCGCTTTTTCCTGTTCATGAAGAAAATCATCGCGGATTTTCCCCTTCGATCATTTTGTATGATCGCCGCCGAAACTCAATCTAAACACAAACGTCTCGTAGTAGCATCGAGGGTCGTTTTTATTTACAAGGTGTGTCAATGATTTGTTGACATAAGTATAGGGTTTAATACTATCTCTACCAAATCCCTGTAGCTGACCAGTAACATTGACAAGTAATCGATTTCTTAAACGCACGCCACGAGTTCCTCCTCCATTTGTCTGCCGGGGAGTTCTGTTGCGGTGTTTCTGAAGAAACAAAAAGCAAACACCGCCGTTCCTCACCTTATGAACCCTAAAACAAACCAAAAGTTCCTCTTCTGTATCACGGCATTACTGATGTTCGCGCTCGGCGCGTTCCAAGCCAGCGCCCAAATTACGTTAGGCGCCCTCACCAACTACACTCAAAATTTTGACGGCATGGGCACGGCGGGTACAGCCGCCCCGGCTGGGTGGTTCACCGGCACCAATAACGCTGGCGGCTATTTTGTTGGCGCAACGCTTCCCGCTAGCACGTCGACGGTGATTGCGGGAACAGGTACTGGAACTGGCGGCGGGGCATATAACCTCGGCGTTGCCGGTGTTGGTGTTGTTGGTGATCGCGCACTGGGAACGCTGGCGGCATCCTCCGCGCAACGTAATATCGAGGTGCGCTTCGTCAATGGCTCCGGCAGCAGCATTGGTTCGTTTACCGTCAGTTATAACGGTGAACAATGGCGCAACGGCGCGACGTCTGTGACAAACACTTTAATCATGCTTTATAGCACCGACGGCACGCAATGGACGCCGATGGGTAATTCTTTCAATTTCATTTCTCCGATCAACGGATTGGTGACCGCGGCCGCGCTGGATGGCAATGCTAGTGCAAACCGTGTCACCGGCATCGGCGGAACTTACACCCCGGCGGCACCCGTTCCAAATGGCGGCACGTACTATTTTCGTTGGTCTGACCAGGACGATGTCAGCAACGATAATATGATGGCGATCGACGACCTGACGATTACTCCTAACGCAGGTCCGACCCAGCAATTTTGGGATGTTAACGGCAGCACCGCTGGCATTGGCGGCGCAGGCACGTGGGACACGACTACGGCAAATTTTAACCCATCAGTTGCTGGCACCGGAACAGCGGCAGTGTTCAGCTCTGCAGGGTATACAGTTTTTGGCGGCACCGCAGGAACGGTGACCCTTGCCAGCGGCGGCGTTACTGCAAACGGTGGCCTCCGGTTCGATACTACCGGGTATACGATTCAGAGTGACACATTGACCCTGGGCTCACGCGGCATCAGCGTTTCGAATGGTTTGAGTGCCACGGTTTCTTCAGCAATCGCAGGTTCCAGCGGTTTGAGGAAAGAGGGCACCGGGAGTTTGACGCTCAGCGGTAACTTGAATTACACCGGCGATACTGCATTGACTGCGGGCGGTACCGTTATTTCTGGATCGGCTCAGTTTCCGTCGACTTCGTTGAGTCTGGGCGGCGGTGCGACATTGAACCTCGGCACCACGACTCTGACGAACGATGTTCCGGCTGGAACGACAAACTTTTTAAGCGGCGTCATTAGCGGCACGGCGGCAACCGCGATTGTCAAAAACGGCAGTGGAGCATTGGTAATGGATTCATCAAGCTCTTACACGGGATCGAACATCATCAATGCCGGCATCATCGGCTGGGGTACTGCAAGTTCAGTGAACTGGGGCGCGAACGTTCCGACGACGCACATTGTCGTCAATGGTTCGGGCGTCAAATTTGCGAACGCGACGACGACCGCACGCACGCCGCAATACGCCGTGGACCAAAATTTTGATTTGACGGTCGATGGCTCGCTGGTCACTGGCGATGTTACTCCGGGATCGCTTACTTTCTCTTGCGCACAAGGTGCGTGGACGTTAGGTAACGGCAACCGTACGATTACGGTCGGCGGGTCTGGAACGCAACTACTCATCGGCGGAACCAATAACACGGTTAACGGTAACCATTCGATTGGTGAATCGACAGCGGGCACTACGCTTACGAAAGCAGGGCCAGGCAATCTGACACTTGTTGGAACCAATACCTACACTGGCGATACAATTGTATCGGCAGGAACGTTGCAACTCAACGACCCTGGTGCCGCCTCGGGTATTTGGGCAACGATGGGCACTGAAACTGGCACCTTGGAACTTGGCTCTGGAACCACGCTTGTCAAAGGAGCCCAGAACTTCACGACACTTGAAATCCATAACAACCCGCTACGGTTTGCAGGGGCTTGCACGATTTTGGGGGCACCGACCACTGGTAATACAAGGAATATTGCGTTCACGACTGGCACTATCAGCTTCCCGAATCCCGGGTCTGCGCCTGTCACGCTTCGTAATAACGCAGCCTCAGCTGGCGTTATGGAAGTGCGCTTCGTGGGCGGCGGCTTTAATTTTAGTGAAAATCTTGCGATTGGTGTCGGTGGCGACTTAGGCGTAGTGAATCTGGGACTTCGCAGCCCGAGCACTTTAGGTGCGCAGACGTTTAGCGGCGTAATCTCAGGACCGGGGCAAGTAGTCCGTAACATCGTCAATACCTATCCGGCTCCTTATAACGGGCCTTTCGGTGGCGATAGTATCTTCAGTAACGGGAATAATACATATACCAACGGAACCTCGATTGGTGCCGGGTATATCGGCTTGGGAGCGGACAATTGTCTTGGTTACGGTAACGTGTTTTTCCGCGGTGACAACGTTGCTTCGATGGGGCTTTTCGCGTCGGGTGGCGCGCGCACTTTGACAAACGCGATCGTGGCCGATCAGAGCACTCAACAATCAACGAACCTTTATATCAAAGGTTCGGCAGACTTGACGCTGTCCGGCACCATCTCGCTTAACACCAACGCTGCAAATCGTACTTTTTTCACGATTA
>JAQGOW010000477.1 GCA_028293405.1 Verrucomicrobiales bacterium | reverse complement strand
CACCCGCTTCGATGGAAATCTTCAATGCGCCAAGTCGCGAAACCTGCACCGTGCGCCGCGAACGCACCGATACACCTTTGCAAGCGCTCGCAGGATTGGATGATCCGCAGTTTATCGAAGCCGCCCGCAACTTGGCACAAACTGCGTTGAAACAATCTAAACAGGAGAAAGCAATCGACTATATTGCCGAACATCTTTTGGATAGGCCGCTTAAATCCGAAGAACGGAGACTAACAACGTCCGTCTATAAGGACCTGCTCAAACACTACAAATCTGCTCCGAAGGATGCCGAAGCCTTGATCGCAGTTGGTGAATCCAAGGCCGACCCACAACTCGACCAGCCGACCCTCGCTGCCTACACAATGGTTGCGAACGAAATGATGAACCTCGACGAGGTCCTGAACAAATGAGCGAAAACATTCATCCCTTGATTCACGACTACGTTCGGTACGAAACCCGTCGCCAATTTTTCCGCCGAGGCGCCAGTTTTATGGGTGCCGCCGCGCTGGGCATGCTCGCACCGCAATTTATTTTCGGCAAAGACAAACAGCCAGCAAGTCGCTCGATTCTCGGACCGCATTTCCCGGCTAAAGCAAAACAAGTCATCTACCTGCACATGGTTGGGGGCCCGTCGCAAATGGATTTGTATGACTACAAACCAGGCATGGAATCCTACTACGATAAGGATCTCCCCGAAACCGTCCGCATGGGCCAACGTCTCACCACGATGACCAGCGGCCAGACGCGCTTTCCCATCGCTCCATCCAAATATAAATTTCAAAAGCACGGCAAAGCCGGCATGTGGGTCAGCGAACTTCTTCCCTGGACCGCGAAGATGGTCGACGAAATGTGCTTCATCCGTTCCATGCACACCGACGCCATCAACCACGAGCCCGCGATTTGCTACATGCAAACCGGCAATCAAATTACTGGACGTCCCAGCTTCGGTTCATGGGTTTCCTATGGCCTCGGTTCGATGAACAGCAATTTGCCAACGTTCGTCGTCTTGGTCGCGCAACCCACCAGCACCGAACAGGTCCAAGCCATCTCGGGACGTCTCTGGTCGGCCGGTTGTCTGCCTGGCGAACACGCGGGCGTCTCGTTCCGATCAAGCGGCGATCCAATACTTTTCGTCAACAACCCGCCTGGCGTGACCTCAGACGTCCGTCGCAAAACTCTCGACGGCTTAAAACAACTCAACGAAATTAACTACCGTCTCGTCGGCGATCCTGAAACGCACACCCGCATTCAGCAATACGAAATGGCCTTTCGCATGCAATCAAGCGTGCCAGAACTCACCAGTTTTAAATCCGAACCGGAATCGACCTTCGCGCTTTACGGCGAGGATGCTAAAAAACCCGGCACCTTCGCCAATAGCGCCGTCCTCGCCCGTCGCATGGTCGAACGCGGTGTTCGCTTCGTGCAGATTTATCACAACAATTGGGACACCCACGCCAATGTCTCCGGCCGTTTGCCGATGCAATGCAAAGACGTCGATCAAGCCTGTTACGGATTAATCCAGGATTTGAAACAACGCGGCATGCTCGAAGACACGCTCGTCATTTGGGGCGGTGAATTCGGTCGCACCATTTATTCGCAAGGCGGCTTGAGCAAAGATAATTACGGTCGCGACCATCACCCGCGTTGTTTTACCATGTGGATGGCTGGCGGTGGTTCGCGTCCCGGCATGGTTTACGGCGAAACCGACGACTTCTCCTACAACATTGTCAAAGACCCCGTCAGCGTTCACGATTTTCACGCCACCGTTTTACGCTTGCTGGGCATGGACCACGAACGATTCTCTTTCCGTTCTCAAGGCTTGGATGTCCGCTTAAGTGGCGTGGAACCCTCCAGCGTCATTCCCAGTCTTATCGCCTAGTGCAGAGCGGGAATGTCCGCCGCAGCGCATTAAGTCAACTTCACGCCCGATGGATTTGATTGAAGATTCGTCGCAGTCTGTCCGTCGAAAGACTGAATGAAGGTTGATTCAACGAAGCGCGAACGGAAGCTAATCGCGTTTACACTGATCGAACTGCTGACGGTCATCGCCATCATCGCAATCCTCGCAGCGATGCTTTTGCCCTCATTAGCTCGCGCCAAACAACGTGCGCTCGATGCCAAGTGCATGTCCAATTTGCGCCAGTGCGGTGTCGCAATGAATCTGTATTTGTCTGATTATCGCGACCGCCTGTTTTGGGGTGACGTCAACAACCTCATGGAATTGAGCACAAATGGAATGGAATGGTTTGTGTGGGCGGGCCGCACCAATGGCAATCAGAACCATCTGCAAGCCGACATCTTCAATCGCGTCGACCGACCACTCAATCACTATGGGTTGACCGACAAGACCGTGACCTGCCCGAACGACATCGGCCGCACCAGCGAACCAAATAGCACCACATTCGACTCTGTCGGTAATTCATATTTCTTCAACTGCGGCGGCCTTCCTGAAGATTTTGGCCATGGCACAGGCCTCGATGCAAAACTCGCAAGCACGATAACGAACGCCTCTCAAACAGTGATGTTCGGTTGCGCGGTGTTCTCCGATCCTACTTTCAAAAAAGGATGGCACCGCAAAGAACCGGCCGGCTACATCGCTTTCGTCGATGCTCATTCGGAATTCAACACCGCCGATCAATCGCGCGAAAAAATTTGGTAGAAAAGGTCACATGCCTCGTTCGCTTTCAAAACTATCAACAGCCGCCGCCATTATTATGATTATGCTTTGCGAACATGTTGGCGCCGATGCGCGACAAACCCCTACGCCGACAAAACAAATCCTGTTCGTTTGCACGGGCAATTATTATCGGAGCCGATTTGCCGAAGGTCTTTTCAACCAAAAAGCGCGCATGTCGCACATTCATTGGAAAGCAATATCGAGAGGTTTAGCTTTGGTTCCAACACAACGCGGCATTTCGACGATCGCGTTGCGCGAACTAAAAGAAAGAGGCGTCCCAAACGATCTGTGCGGTGGAGTTCCAAAATCTCTGACCAAAGAAGACCTCGAGCAGAGCGACTATATCGTCTTTATGGATGAAGCCGAGCATCGGGTCATGTTCGAAAGACAATTCCCGAAATTTAACGAAGGCCGC
>JAQGOW010000459.1 GCA_028293405.1 Verrucomicrobiales bacterium | reverse complement strand
GCGTTGCTATCGCCGGTTTTCGTCGCGCTCGCGAGGTCAACGAGGACGTTCGTAACCTGCGTGCCAGTCAAATCGTTGACGGTCACAGTGTCAACGCCGCTGAGGGCGTGAAAGATCACGCGCTCGACGCCATCGCAATCCATCGTGATGTTTGCAACGTTGCGGAAGAATCGCAGGCGCGGGCCGTTCGCTGAAAGATCTATGGTTTCGTTAATATTGGCGCCGTTGAACACCAATGTGTCATTGCCAGCGTCTCCTTCCACGACATCACTGCCATCGCCAGGACTCCAAACGATTTGATCGTCGCCATCGCCACCCTGCATCACGTCAGTGCCGCGGCCGCCGACGAGAATGTCATTACCGGGTCCACCGATGAGCGTGTCATTGCCGTCGCGGCCGAACAAGGAGTCGTTGCCGGGACCACCGTCGAGCACATCGTCGCTGACGCTGCCCGTGAGGATGTCGTCCCCATCACCACCGAAGAGGTTCGCAGATGGCATGCGGCCGTTGGCATCGTCTACCGTCAACACGTCGTTGCCGCCCAAACCGAGTATGCGGATCAACGTCGTGTTGTTGACCGTCGGCGCACCACCGGTCACTGCGACAGTTCCGCCGTTAACCAGGATATTGCCGGCAACGTCGCGACTAACGATCAATGTGTTGTCGTGGTTGTCGCCTGTTACAGTCACAACACCGTTTGAGAAGACGGCCGTGATGGTCGGAACAACCACGTCCACGTGCAAATCTTTCTTTTCGCGATGCCCTTTGGCATCGAACAGCAGCACGGTAATCTTCGCTTCGGCCTTATCTGGATGTTTGAGGGCCGATGGCGCTACAGCGGAGCCGGTCCAGAGCGAGCCTTGGTTAGACAACGGGATTTCCAACGCATTGATGTTCCCAGGGCGAAAATCAACGGTCGCGACCGCCTGCGTTACATCGGCCGAAGCGGTGACCGCAACCGTGAAATTCTCACCCGCAAGCAACGGGTTTGGCGAGACGCTGACGGACTGGATCGAAGGCACGCTCCACGCCGGAGTCCCGAACAAGAGCCCCAGGCTAAGGGGCGCGGCGAGACATAGCGCGTTGATGAGTCTTGATTTCAAGCCGGCACTGGTGCGGCTTGATTGCATTAGATGAGGTGTGTTTCGTTTAAGTGATTTCATTTCAAGTTCAGATATGTCGTTGCGCCACCATGGCGTCGACTCAGCTAAGACTCTGAACTTGCGGAGATGTTCCCTGATGCGGATGGGACTTAAGTCCCATTTAAGGCAGGAAGATTGATATAATTAAGAAACTCGCGCGCCCGCTTTTTAAAACCGACGAACAAAGCAGAAGCGCTTTGAGCCCGAACCGCGAGTATCCATAATGGCGCTCTGATGAAATGTTTGACACCGGCTCGCGAGACGTTCGGCCTTGACACTAGGTGCCCACTTTGGCGTAGTTCGGCCATGCGTAGGACCAACCACTCCTCCTTCATTTGCGCGAATAAACGCAAATGACTATTCACTTCCCGTTACAACCAAATAAAACCAAAGGGCTCCCATGCAACTCAAAAAATTATTGAACTCAGCAGCATTTGTTGCTCTCAGCATCGTTATTAGTGGATGCGCGTCGATTATCTCAGGCACAAACCAAACCATCAACATCACCTCCGTCCCAGATGCTGCGGACGTAAAAATAGAAAAGCTGACAATCGCGGAAAACTACACAGCATTCGAAGGCAAGACCCCGGCCAAAGCAACGCTCCCCAGGAAAGGCTCGTACCTCGTCACCGTATCGTTGGCTGGTTACCAAAAGGCGCAGATCCCACTTGACCCCGGTATGAACGGATGGGTCTGGGGTAATCTCTTATTCGGCGGGCTCGTTGGAGTTGTCATCGACAGTTCTGACGGTGCCGCCAACAAACTCAACCCAGACGAGATCAAGGTTAACCTCGTCAGAGTCAAAACGGCGGGACGCGACGAACCGAGCCGAGCCTACGCCGTCATCTACAAAGCGGCGCCGGATGGAAAAACTGTCGCAAAAGTGTTCCCTTTGACGATTGCTGCCCGTTGAACAACCAGAAGCGTTCATGAAAAATTTTCAAATTTCATTTAGCTGTTTGCTCCTGGCCTGCATCGCACTTTGCGCAGGCTGCGCCTCACCGGCTCAGCCCAAAGCCATGATCGCCCAAAAACTGCCAACCATCGGGGTCACCCACGAACCGGTAGTTGTCGTGGTTACAGGTGGCGCCAAGACCAATCCTATGTGGATGTCAAAAGTCTCTGGTGAGGATTTTAAAACTGCCCTGCTCGAATCGCTCCGCAAAAGCAAAATCTTCCAATCTGCGCAAGCTGATGGAACTGCCCCCTTCCGCCTCGAAGTCCGGTTAGAAGTGTTGGAACAACCAATCTTCGGTTTCGATTTAACGGTGTCCATGCGAGCGGATTGGACACTGATACAATCCAAGGACGATCGCCAAATATGGCACGAACGTGTCCTCTCCAGTCACACCGCCACAGTCGGCGATGAATTCGTCGCTGTCGCCCGCCTCCGTGTCGCCAACGAAGGCGCTGCCAGAAAAAATATCGAAAGCGCCTTGGCGAAACTGG
>JAQGOW010000404.1 GCA_028293405.1 Verrucomicrobiales bacterium | reverse complement strand
CCCACACCAACGTCGACAGATTATTCGCCAAACAGAAATCAATTGTTTTCTGCGTGGTTCGGACTGCCGTGGTTCTCACCCAACTCGGCCGATACCTTGGGCATTGCTTCTCGTAAAAAAACTCGTGATCAACACCCTCCGGATAGCGCTTCAACGTCAGCGGGCGGTCTTTCAAATGCGGCAACAGCACCGGCGCAATTCGCACATAATAATCGATAACCTGCCCCTTGGTGAAACCAGCGCGTGGATACAAAACTTTGCCCAGGTTCGATACCTGCAGTTGCTTCCCTTCAACTGTTACTTCCGAGACTTGTCGCATCGCCAGCCCTTCTGTTGTAACAGAACAGCGAACAACCTTTTTTTCAACTGGGGAACGGTGTGAGCGAAATTTAATGGATTAGCTGTGGCTCAGTGCACGCCTGTGCCAGCTGTCCTTCGCGCACGCGCAACAGCGAGTGGTCCGCCAAACTTTCTTCAAACAAATTGCGATTGATCGATTGCGCCGCAATCGCGCCCTGCCCGGCCGCGATGATGATCTGGCAGTTCGCGGGCGTCACACAACCCGCCGCATACACACCTTTAACCGAAGTCATCATGCACCGATCCACAATCACTTCGCCGGTTTCGTCGAGATCTGCACCGAGGTCGTGCGCGATGCGGTTGTGAAATACATCACCCCGCGTCGTGAAAAGAGTGTCCAAGAGCAACTTCTCACTTTCACCGAACGTGATGGTCCGGATGTGCCCTTCCTTATGATCGACGGCTTCAATGCGTCCGTTGAACACCCGAATACTGTATTCCTCCAACCACTTCGCGTGCTGCTTGTCCCACGTTGGTTTGAACCCATTCGTCAGCACAAACACACAAGGCGAATACGCCAGCATGCCGAGCGCATATTCCACGGTGTCATTGATGGTTCCTACGACTCCAACTTTCTTTCCCTGCACGCGAAATCCGTCGCAGTCTTTGCAAAAAAACATGCTGTGTCCGAGACAGCAATCCAGTTCAGGAATGGCCGGTGGAATGTGAAAGATACCGGTGGCCAACAAAATCCGGCGCGCCTCGTACTTTCCATTTTTGCCTTCAACAACAAACTCGCCCAACTTGCCGCTCGCTGTTTCCACAGTGTCCTCGACGAATTCGACTTTGTAACGGTCGGTCTGTTTGCGTCCGCGTTCGAGCAATTCGTCTCCAGAAATGCCGTCCGGAAATCCGAGATAATTTTCCACGTGTGGCTCCCATCGGCACATCGGTTTATTGGCATCCACCACGAGCACATTTCGCATCGCTCGCCCGAGATAAATTGCCGCCGATAAACCGGCCGGACCCGCTCCCACAATCACCACGTCGTACATTCAATCCTCCTTCACTAAGCTACCTGCGCACCGCAAGCGCGTCCACTTTCCGGCAAAATCCGTGTTCAATTTCACTCAGACAACGAGACTACAAACCTCGACACCTCCGCAGATTACTGTTATGGAAATAAGGTGAGTCAGGTATCCCCCAGCGTGCTACTGCTGATTCCGGCGTACAACGAAGAACGCCGGATTGAGCCCGTTTTGCGGGATTACGCTCAGTTCTTTCGTGAGAACTACAAAGGCAATTTTCAATTACTCGTCGTCACGAACGGCTGCCGGGACAACACCGTCGGAGTAATCAACAAAGTTCACTCCGAATTTCCTGAAGTCAGCGTGGTTGATTTCCCCGCGCCCATCGGCAAAGGCGGCGCTCTCATCGAAGGACTGAAGCTCGCTCCACGCGCGGATCTCGTCGGTTACGTCGACGCCGACGGGGCCACCGCTCCAGCCGCGTTTCTCGATCTGGTGAAGCACGCCGACGAGGCCGATTGCATCATCGGCTCGCGTTGGATCAAAGGCGCAATCCTTCATCAATCGCAAACCGGCCGACGCCAATTTGCCAGTCGCGTGTTTCACGCCATCGTCCAATCACTTTTCTGGATGAACATCCGCGACACTCAATGCGGCGCTAAATTGTTGCATCGCGAAGTCGTCGAAAAAATCCATTCATCGCTGTGCATTGCCGACATGGCTTTCGACATCAACCTGCTCTACGTCTTGAAGCGTGCCGGGTTCAAAGTCCTCGAAGTGCCGACAGAATGGACGGATAAGGTGGGCTCTAAAGTCAGCTTGGGAAAAACGTCACTGACGATGCTACTTTCGGTAATCCGCCTGCGTTGGATCTATTCGCCGTTTGCGTTTTTGCGCAAATTTTCCATCCCGCTGGAAACATGGGCTTACCGCAAACTCAACGCGCCACCGCCAGCGCCCGATCCGGTTCGAGACCTAGCTACTTCCGAGAATCGCCCCAGGTAAACCACGCGCAGACGACCAATAGCGCGAAGCTAAACGCTCCCAGCAATTGGACCACCATCGTGAACGCCTGCATCTGTTCAGGCAATTGCAGCAGCCGATTGCCTAACGTAAACAGCGTCGCGATATAAGCCACCGCGGTTGCGACCGCAAACGGCACCACGCGATAACGCTCGTG
>JAQGOW010000661.1 GCA_028293405.1 Verrucomicrobiales bacterium | reverse complement strand
ACGACCCCGGCGTGTCGCGTGGGCTCAGCGGCCATTTACCGTCAATAATCCCGAGTTCGATCTGCTTCTTGTAACGCGCTTCACGAAATTGGTCGAAATTGTTGTGATATTTGCCACGGTATTTTGCGATGTCCTCAGGCAGTGCATGGACCGGCCAATGCGGCGCGGTGAATGCGACGTAAACGAAAAATGGTTTTTTATCCTGCGCAAAGTCGCTGATGAACTGCACCGCGTTGTCGGCAATCGCGTCCGTCAGGTAAAAATTCGTTCCAACGTTTTTAACCGGTTCATTGCCGCGAACGAGATTGCCATTCGGATCAAAGTAACTGCCGCCGCCGTGAATGAGTCCGAAATATTTCTCGAACCCGCGTTGGCGCGGCCAGTTTTTCTTATCGTTGGTAATCGCTGGAGTGATGTGCCACTTGCCCGACATCGCGGTGTGATAGCCCGCAGTTGAGAGCACTTGTGCAATCGTGACGCAATGCGGACTCAGATCGCCGGCGTAACCGGGCAGGCCAATGTTCGCAATGGGTTCGCTCATGTTTTCAACCATGTGACCGACACCGGCTTGGTGCGAATAAAGCCCAGTCATGAGCGCCGCGCGCGTAGGGCAGCAACGGGCGGTGTTGTAGAATTGTGTGAAACGCAAACCGTGCGCGGCGAGTTGGTCGAGGTTCGGCGTGTGGATTTCCGAACCGTAACAGCCGAGGTCCGAGAACCCCATGTCGTCGGCCATGATGAGGACGATGTTCGGCCGGGGAGCAGCTTCGGTTTGGAGGACGGACAGGCAAGCGATGAGAATAGCCAGCAGTGCGGTGAGCTTGCGCGACGAGCAGGGGAAGTTTTTCACGGCACGATTTTATCGGAAGGGGCAGTTCGCGCCATTACTTTTTCACAAACGCGGAACAAACACCGTTTCCGGTTCAGGGTAAAACCGGTTGCAGTGCCCCCGCGCCACGACTAGCTTATGACGATTGACAGTCGCTGTTTGAACTTAACTATGAGCCTCGCCCCTTTATCGCACACCGAAATCGACGAAACGATTGCCGCCCTCGATCGGATGGCCCACAACCTTTGGTGGACCTGGAACCAAGGCGCGCAGGAAATTTTTCAGGAGCTCTCGCCGCGCGGCTGGCAAAATCTTTACCACAACGCTGTCGCGATTTTGCACGAAGTGTCACGTGACGAACTTCATGCGCGCCTGCTCGATCCTGACTTCGGGCGCCGCGTCCGTTTAGTTCTGCAGGACTTCGATTGCTACATGAACGACAAGGAAACGTGGGGCCGCAAGCACGCGCCGGCTCTCATCAAAAATCCAGTCGCATATTTTTCCGCCGAATTCGGTTTTCACGAAACATTGCCGATCGCGGCAGGTGGTCTCGGTATTTTGGCTGGTGACCACACCAAATCCGCGAGCGACCTCGACATTGGCTTCATCGGCATCAGCCTGTTCTATCGCGAAGGTTATTTCCAACAGCAGATCAACCAGGACAACTGGCAGATGGAATATTACACGCTGCTCAATCCGCAGAATCTGCCGATGGAACCGGTGTTGGACAAATCGGGTCAGCCGCTCGTCGGTGTTGTCCAGATCGACATGTCCGATGTCTCTTTCCAGGCTTGGCGCGTTAACGTGGGCCGCAGCATTATTTATCTGCTCGATACAAATCGTCCCGAAAATTCCCAGCACCATCGCGACCTGACCCGCCGCGTTTACGGCGGCGACAACACGATGCGTATCATGCAAGAAATTGTATTGGGCATCGGCGGCGTGCGGTTGCTGCGCGCTTTGGGCATCAAGCCTTCCGTGTATCACATGAACGAAGGTCATGCGGCGTTTCTCACGCTCGAATTGATGCGCGAAAAAATGGCCGAAGGAATGTCGCTCGAACAAGCACAGGCCACGACCAAGCAACAATGCATTTTCACCACACACACGCCAGTCGAAGCCGGTCACGACCGGTTCAACAAAGAGTTGATGCATTACGCGATGCCCAAATTCCTCGCGCAACTCAACATGTCGATCGATGACTTGATGGGCATGGGACGCGTTGATCCTCGCAACGAGCAGGAAACGTTTTGCATGACGGTGCTCGGTTTGAAATTTTCTCGCGCGGCGAATGGCGTGAGCGAGTTGCACGGCGAGGTCAGTCGCGAAATGTGGCATTGCATGTGGCCTGATCGCAAAGTCAACGACGTCCCGATCGGCTCCATCACCAACGGCATTCACCTCATGGGCTGGATGAAGGGACCGGTGCGCAAATTCTGGCAACGCAAACTTTCCGGCGCCGGCGCTTTGTCGGCGAATCCAACGCGAGCGAAGGCCGCCATTTCTCTGGAGGTCGAAGTCAATTCCGAGGATTTCTGGAAGAAGATGGACGATAACAACTTCATCTCCGACGAAGAAATCTGGGCGTTGCGTTACAAACTACGACGTGAGCTCATCGAGTTTGCTCGTCGCCGTTTGCTCATCCAGGGTCAGCGCCTCTCGCAATCAGACTTTATTGCGTTCGATCAGTTGCTGAACCCTGATGCTCTCACCATCGGTTTTGCGCGTCGATTTGCGACATACAAACGCGCGCCGTTGATTTTCGATCAGTTCGAGAATGTCGTGAAACTGATTCAGGACACGAAGCGGCCTGTCCAATTTATTTTCGCGGGCAAAGCTCATCCGCGCGATGACGAGGGCAAGCGCTACATTCAGCGAATCATTCACCTCAGCAAATACAGCGAGTTGAAAGGCAACCTCGTGTTTCTCGAAAACTACGACGTGCATGTCGCGCGGCAGATGGTTTCCGGTTGCGACATTTGGCTCAACAACCCGCGTCGCCCACTTGAAGCCTCGGGCACGAGCGGCCAGAAGGCCGGTTGTCACGGGTGTTTGAACCTGAGCATCCTCGACGGTTGGTGGCGCGAAGGTTATGACGGCACGAATGGATTTGCCATCGGCGACGACAGTCATCCGATGTCGGTCGAAGAGCAAGACAGTCGCGACAGCGCGAACCTTTACAAGACGCTGACCGAACAAGTCATTCCACGTTTCTACGAGCGCGATGCCCAAGGCATTCCTCGCGCATGGATTAAAATGATTCGCCGCGCCATGACGACACTTGTGCCCAAATATAATACGTGGCGCATGGTCCAGGATTATACGCGCAAGTATTATCTGACGAAGTAAGTGCCGATGGCATTGGGCCTGCTAAAACTCTCGACCAATGAGGTTGAGGTTTTTAGGGTTCCCGGTTGTATTATCACTGTTGGTCTGTTCAGTTGCTCAGGCGGCGACATATTACGTCTCGTCCGCGGGCAGCGACAACAACGCAGGCACGTCCACAAGTGCGCCGTGGAAAACGAGCGCGAAGGTGAACGGCATCAGCTTTGCGGCTGGTGACAGAATCCTGTTTGCCAGTGGCCAGAGTTTCAGCGGTGGTTTGACTTTTGGTGCAACTGACAAAGGCACTGCTTCAAACCCGATCACAGTGTCCTCGTACGGGACAGGTCGCGCCATCATCAACGCCGGTGCTGCCGCAGGTTTCTACGCTTACAATTGCTCGGGCATTGTTGTCTCAAACATAAACTTCGCCGGCAGCGGTTCGACCGCGAACACAAAAGACGGCGTTAGCTTCTACGCTGACCTCGCGAACAACGCAGTCCTCGACGGCATCACTGTCAGCCAGGTTGATGTGAGTGGGTTTGGCGGTTCGGGCATTCTATTCGGCACGTGGAGCGGAAGCACGCACTTCAGCAACGTGACGATCTACGGCTGTTCATCGCACGACAATTTGAAAGCCGGTATCTCTTCCTACGCGCAGAATTCGTACGTGCATACGAACATCTACATCGGCTATTGCCAGGTGTACAACAACTTTGGCGATCCAGCGGCCACTGGAAATACCGGAAACGGCATCGTACTTGGCGAAGTGAGCGGTGCAGTCGTCGAGTATTGCGCTGCCCACGACAACGGCAAAAACAATTTTGTGCAAGGCGAAGGCCCCGTTGGCATCTGGTGCTACGACGCGCAATTCGTGACGCTGCAGTTCAACGAGTCGCATCACAATCACACTTCGGGGGCGCACGACGGCGGTGGACTCGATCTCGACATCGACACGAAGAATTCCATCATCCAATACAACTACTCGCACGATAATGACGGAGCGGGTTACTTGCTTTGCTGCGATGGCAACAACAGCGGCAACGTCATTCGCTACAACATTAGCCAGAACGACGCACGCAAAAATGGGTTTGGCGGCATTCACACTTACGGCGCGATCACCAACGCCTCGATCTTCAACAACACCGTTTACATGGCTAACACCACTCCGTCGCCCGCAGCGTTAGTGCTGTCAACTGGAATGGTGAACTCGCGCATTCAAAACAACATTTTCCAAACGGCCGGTGGCGCGCAGTTGGCGTGGATTGCCAGTGGGCAAAGTGGCCTCTCGTTGCAAGGTAATGATTATTGGCCGGGCGCTGGTGCGTTCGCGATTGTCGACAGCAGCAAAAGCTACTCTGGATTTGCAAGTTGGCAGACGGCCACCGGTCGCGAAAAACTTGGTTCGGCGAACGTTGGCCTCAACGTTGATCCAAGGTTGGTGAGCGCAGGTGGCGGCGCGTTGCTCAACGATGCGACACTGTTGCCCAATCTCGCCGCTTACAAATTACAGACGAACTCACCGATGTTGGATGCTGGTTTGAACCTGCCGAAACTAGTTGGCATTAACGCGGGCACACGAGATTTTTACGGGGTGCCGATCGCGCAGGGCACGGGCTTTGATGTCGGTGCGTGTGAAGCGCCTTGTGATGTCATGATCGAAGGCGCGGGCTGGAGTTCGGCTGGGTTCCAGGTGTTGGCGATGGGCACGATCAATAAGACCAATGTTCTCGAAGCTTCGAGTGACATGATCCACTGGGTCGCGCTGACGAACACGACCAGTGGCACGGTGCAAGTCACCGATACGAACTCTGCGAAAATGCCGCTGCGGTTTTATCGGATCAGGCAATGATGCCAGTCGCTGCTTCGCCGGACACATCCGTGAGCCGGAAGTCGCGGCCTTGGAAACGATCGGTCAGACGCTAGTGATCGATGCCGCACAAACGGAGCATCGTCGCGT
>JAQGOW010000655.1 GCA_028293405.1 Verrucomicrobiales bacterium | reverse complement strand
CAGCCGCTTTCTCAAAGCGGGTAAGCACGTTTTGGTCGAGAAACCGATGACCGACAACGCCGCCGAAGCTACGGAATTGGTCAGGCTTGCGCAGGAAAATAAATGCGTGCTGCAGGTCGGGCACGTCGAGCGCTTCAACCCGGTGCTCGGTTACCTGGAAAAAATCGCGACGGATCCGCGCTTTATCGAAACGCACCGTTTGTCGCCCTACCCCGCGCGAAGCACGGACGTTGGAGTCGTTCTTGATTTGATGATCCACGATTTGGACGTGGTGCTGGCATTTGTGAAATCACCAGTGACGAGCGTTGATGCCGTCGGAATTTCCGTACTGAGCAAATCGGAAGACATTGCGAATGCGCGTTTGAAATTCGCAAATGGTTGCCTTGCGAATTTAACCGCCAGCCGCATCAGCCCGGAACGAATGCGGAAAATTCGCGTGTTCAGTGGCGGCGAAATGAACAGTTACGTCTCGCTGGATTATCGTGCGCAGGAAGGCTTCATTTACCGCATTGCACGTGATGGCGAAGAAGAATCGTCATTCCTCAAAAAACTTTTGCGCGCCAAAGATTCAACGATTGTAAGCGAGTTTGCCGGTCGCAAAATCGTGCGCGAACCGGTGCCGATTGAAAAAGATGAACCGCTGAAACTGGAGTTGCAGCATTTTGTCGAGTGCGCCAAGGCGCGCATCACTCCGCGGGTGAGCGGCGAAACTGCCCGCGAATCACTCGATCTCGCGTTTGAAATCACGCGACAAATCCAAAAGGCAAATTTGGCCGCATAGAATGGGCAGCATCATCCTCATTTTGCCGATCTTCGCGTTTTGCGTCTGGCTGCTGACGACGACAGGGCTGCGCGTTTTCAAAGAAGCGCTGGCGAACGGTCGCTGGACTCGACTGCTCGTCATCATTGCCGTCGGAATTTTTGTCGGATGGTTTTTCACCTTCCGAATGCGTTACAAGATGGGCGCGACATTGCGACTACATTCATTTCCTGTGCCGTCGCTGTTTACCTATTTGCAGGATACAACTTGGGTCGATTCCCCACTGCCCCGTCCCATGCAATTGTTAGTTTACGTTGTCGATTTCGCGTTCGGGATTGCGCTGGCATTCTTCCCGTTCAAGGTCGCGGAATTTTTTCAACAGGTGAAAGCCGAGATATGAAGGCCTTGCGCGTCATGGTGATTGCAGGTGACCCGAGCGGTGATGCGCTCGCGGCGGACCTCGTGCGCGCGTTGGGTCGAGGTGTGGCGCCCCTGCCCTGTTCTTTTTTTGGCGCAGGCGGCCCGAAGATGGCCGAGGCCGGCGTGGAACTTGCCTTTGATCTCACGTCTGATTCTGTAATTGGTATCAGTGACGTTTTAAAAAAACTGCCGCAATTCAGAAAGCGCTTTAGTCACCTCGTAAACCTTGCCGTCCAACAGCAACCCGATTTGTTCGTGTTGGTCGATTTTTCCGGATTCAATCGCCGCTTTGCGAAAGCCATTCGCGAACGCCAGGCGCAGAACGGCGATTGGAAACCGCGCATCGTGCAATACGTTTCGCCGCAGGTTTGGGCATCGCGATCGGGGCGAGCGCGATCATTGGTTCGCGATGTCGACTTGCTTCTGTGCCTGTTCCCGTTCGAGAAAGTTTGGTACGTACAACGGTTCCCGAAATTGAAAGTTGAATTTGTCGGCCCGCCAATTTTCGATCGTTACGCAAACTACAAATTCGAACCGGAAAAATATCCTGTGCCAGCCTGGGCTGCGGCGGATCGAAAATTGCCTCTGGTCGTGATGCTACCTGGAAGCAGAAAGGGAGAGCTGAAGCGCCACCTGCCGGTCATGCTTGAGGCGTTGGCGCGAATCGAAAAAGAAGTTCCGGTGCGTTATCGAATTGTTTTGCCCGAGACGTTGGATATTACCGGGCTGTGCCCACAGTTGCCGCGCAATTTGATCATTCAGCACGGCGGATTGGCCGAAGCATTGCAGGAAGCAACAATCGCAATTTCCAAAACGGGAACAGTGATGCTGGAGTGCGCCTATTTTAATGTGCCCACGGTGGCGATTTACAAAACCTCTTGGCTGACGGCACTGATCGCGCGCTACATCATTCAGGTAAAGTTTCTAGCGATGCCGAATTTACTGGCGAACGAGGCTGTGTTCCCCGAGCTGCTGCAACAAGACGCGACGGCAGAGAAGATCGCCATCGAGGCGCTCGATCTTTTGCGCAATAGTCCGCGACGCTCCCAGGTGCAATCGAAGTTGAAAGACATCATTTCGCAATTGGGCGGCGTAGGTGGGACCGAACGTGCCGCTGCCGCAATTCTAAAGCTCATGGGCAGTTGACTTTCTCGTTTTTCGTCGTTTCTTAAGATAAGGACTTGTGCTTCTGGTCACTCGGGATGGGAATGTTCCAGGGCCTCGGAAATATTATGAAACTACTCACGCCGCTGCTGACCGGGTTTGCTGCCGTAACGCTTTCTCTGAACGCTCAACAACAACCGAGGGTCGCTGTCACAACCGCAACACCGCCCGCCACACCTCCGCCGGGACGTCCTATCGCTGGATACGTGGCCCAGGAAGACAAATGGATCGAAGCACCAGCCACCCTGCCCGGCGCACAAATGATGGTCTTGCAGGGTGATGTTACGAGACCCGGGCCGTACACAATTCGTTTACGATTTCCCGCCGGCTATCAGGTGCCGCTGCATTCGAGTCCAAATGAATTGAATATGACGGTCATTTCTGGCGCACTTCACATTGGCATCGCACCGAATTTTGACGTGAACAACAGCAAGGAAATCGGCGCGCTGAGTTTTGCAACCATCCCGGCGCGAATGAGACACACGGAGTGGGTCGACACAGAGACTATTGTGCAGGTTCACGGACTCGGGCCGTTTAACATTCAGCAGGCCTATCCACAAGCGACCGCGCGCGTCTCACCCTGATCAATCTGGAATTTCCCGCGGTATTGCTTGGCAGACTTTTTCAAACCCGGGAAAGTTCCACTTGTTTGGAAAATCCTGGCACTGCTGCGGTTTCACCGGTTGCACGGTGCAATCGATTCCATCCAGGAAAATACATTCGTGATTCGACTTCTCGATTAATGACAGGCCGCGGCGACCGGTGTGCAGACGGGTGTACTTTTGGATGAAGTCGAACTCGGAAAGGCCTTTGAATATGGCGAGCGCCGCAACCTCACTATCCGACAAACGAACATTGCCGGGCCAGCGACAACAGGCGGTGCAACGTTGGCAATCGTAGTAAATGGCCATTGGAAAATAGCTCCATGAACCAAACCTCGAACTTCGATTCTAAGCGACCGGTTGGAGCTTCTAATGTTTTGGTCGCAGAAGGATGGCCTTTTTAATCGTGCCTTCCACTTCCACGCTGCTCGCTTCAACTCCAGGAGCATCTTTCAATGCGGCGTAGATGATGCGGCGATCGAATGCGCTCATGGGCTCGAGTTCAACAACATCACCCCACCGGCGAACTTTTTCGGCAGCGGCTTGCGCTTTTTGAACGAGAGTGTCGCGAGCTTTCGCGCGATAACCGCCGACATCAACCGTGACCTTTGGAACGTTCTGGTCCTGTTGGAACAAAATGCGGTTAACAATATATTGCAGGTCAGAAAGAGTCTGGCCCTGGCGACCAATCAAGCGGCCGGAGTCTTCGGTTTTGACATCGAGGAAAATGCCGTCTTCGAGTTGGTGTTCTTCGACGACGGTTTCAAAGCCGAGCTCTTTTAAGAGCCGTTCCAAAGTTGGTTTCGCTTCAGCGGGCATAAATGCAGTTGTGATTAACCAGTCGCGAATATAGCGACTACTAT
>JAQGOW010000337.1 GCA_028293405.1 Verrucomicrobiales bacterium | reverse complement strand
TACGGAGTCTTGCCACGGAAAAAGTAGCCATAAAAGTCCGTGCAAGATGCCGCAACGCTAATGGTATCGCCAGTTTTATTGTGGTTTTGCCGATTCGCGAGGTTGTGGAAACAACGGGGAAAAATTTAAATTTTTGGTTCGAATTACTCATAATTGGTCATTTTAGCTGCATATTCTGTCTCGAGGTTTTTAATTAGGTGCAAACGACTGCAAAGCCTGCAAACGGGTGCAAGTTCGTTCGCGGATATCTGCAGGCAGAGCGAGCTTCGGTGGACATAAATACAAATTTCAGACTTCAGATTTCAAGATTCCGAGTTTCGGACTTCAGGCCTGGTTATAGCCTGAAGTGTCGGCTGCACAACGGGTGCAACGGGCAAATTGTGGCGGTAAGTAGCTAATCTGGCAAAAACTGTAGAGACAGGAGAGACAGGAGAGAGAGGAAAGACGGAAACTGCACTTTTTTACGGTAAAAAGCGGCGGGAGTGGGTCGGTGGCACGGAAGTTGAAGGGGGCAGTAATCAGTGTTCAGTGTTCAGTGTTCAGCCTGCGCGGGATCGTTTCGGTCTGGCGGAGGCGGACGGCGGTGCCGTAGGCGAGGACTTCAGTGATTCCGGGGGAGAATTCAGTGGCGTCGTAGCGGAAACCGATGACGGCGTTGGCGTTGAGTTGGCGCGCGTGCAGGACCATGCGGTCGAAAGCTTGTTGGCGAGTTTCGTCGCAGACCCGGGCGTAGGTTTCGATGTTGCCGCCGACAATGGATTTGAGGCCGCCGAGGACGCCTTGCAGGATGTCGGGCGAACGGACGACGACTCCGCGTACTACTCCTAAATATGCTTCGATGTTGTGACCGGCGATTTCGTTGCCGGTGGTGGTGATGATTTCGTGCCGGCCGATCAGCGGCGGGACGGAGCCCGATTGTGATGATTGCATTTGTGATCCGGGCATATACAGGACGGTGGGCTTGAGGCAGTGAGGACATTCGATGAGGGTGCCTTCTTGTTCTCTGCGGAAATCGAGCTTCCCGGAACAAGCGGTGCAGGTGCAAGAGAGCCAATCGGGATTTGGACCGGGGGTGGTCATTGGGGGATTCGAGCAGAAGTGATGTGGTTGAGCAAGGGTGAACGCAATTGCCCTATGCGGTGGTTGAAAGATGATTTACCACAAGAGACACGAAGGCACAGAGAGTGAGAGGAGAGAGCGGTAGTGGGGATGTAGCGAATAATCAAGCGCGACGGGATTCGACTCGAGTTGCTGCGGACGTGGACGTCCGCACTCCGAAAGAAAACAGCCGACGTGGGGTGCACGTCGGCTGGTCGATAGTGTCTTTTTAGACGCGCTTAATTTGTTTTGACGAGTTGGACGTCGGCGTCTTTTTTCAGTTTGTCGAAATAGGTCGGGAGCTTCTTTTGGAATTCCTGGCTGCTCAGGTATTCTTTAATGCGGGGTTCGACTTTTGCGAACTCCACTTTGCCGCCGGGGACTTTTTCGATTGTCTTGATGATGTGATAGCCGAAATGGGTTTCGACGAGATCGCTGATCTGGCCGGGCTTCATTGAGAAGGCGGCGGCTTCGAATTCAGGAACCATCTGGCCTTTGGGGAAGGTGTATTCGCCACCTTTGTCCTTGGAGCCGGGGTCTTCCGAAAATTCTTTGGCGAGCTTGCCGAAGTCTTCACCTTTGTCGGCGCGAGCTTTGACTTCCTTGGCGAGCTTTTCCTTTTCAGCTTTCTTAGCAGCCGGTATCGGTGTTTTGCCGTCGCTTTCGAGCGTGGAGATCAAAATGTGCGCGGCGTGGACTTGTTCCGGCTTTTCGAATTCCGCCGGGTTTTCCTCGTAGAACTTTTTGATGTCGGCATCGGCGATTTTGACGCTCGGCTTCAATTCGCGATCGAGCACGATTTCGCAGAGGTTCTGCTCGAAGGCGCGTTTCCTGAATTGGTCCATGGTCATGCCGGTGGACTTGACCTGAGCTTCAAACACGGTGTCGCTACCGATTTGTTTTTTGACGTCGGTGACGTATTTGTCGGTGTCTTCCTGGGCCTTCTTCTTGTCGGCCTCGGTGCCTTTTTGCAACAGCAATTCGGTGAAGATCAGGCGGTCGAGCAAATTGGATTTCACCATGACGCGTTGATCATCGTTGATCGCGGGCGCCTTGGGATTCAAGTTGGCCTTGTAAACGATAAAGGCATCTTCGAGTTTGCTTCTTTTGATCTCGAAGTTTTTGCCTTTGGCGACGACGGGATCATCGAAGCCGTCGGCGGATTTGGTGGCAGTGGCAGCTGCGGGTTTAGTGGTGTCCACGGGTTTGTCAGCGGTGACAGCGTAGGTTGCGAGCGTCATGCCCGCGACGCACGCGAGGGTCGAGGTGATGTATTTCATTAAGACTGTTTTCTAGTGCTTCCTTGTGTCGCCCGCTCAGAGTTTTACTACGCGGACGTTGCTTATATCGGGGTCTTTTTGGATTTCGTCAAGGAGCGCGGTTGGCGGAACGGTATCCAAATTCAAAACGGTCAAGGCTTTGCCACCCTCGGCGTCGCGGCTGAGGCTCATGTTGGCGATGTTGACGTTGTGCTTGCCCATGAGGGTGCCGATGTAACCGACGATGCCGGGACGGTCTTTGTTGTTCATGATGAACAGCACGCCTTCCGGGACAATTTCAACGGGCAGGCTAAAGAGGCGAACGATGCGCGGGTTGTTCGGCGAACCGAAGAATGTGCCGCCAGCGGAAACGACTTTTTGGTTTCCGGAATAAACCGTGACGTGCAGCCACTCGTTGAAGGTGACGGGTTCGTCGGATTTCTTTTCTTCGACGGTGATTCCGGCAGAGGCTGCAGCGGCGCGGACGTTGACGTTGTTCACGTCTTTCAACGCACCGGCTTGCAGGAAACCGAGCAGGATAGCGCGAGTGATCGGATCGACGTTCGGGAGTTCACGAGCTTTTCCGCCATAAGTTATATACACGCGGTCGGCATTGGACGGGGCGAGTTGGCGCAGGAGCTTGCCCATTTTTTCGCCCAAAACCATGTAAGGCTGAACTTGCTCGTAGGTTTTGGCGTCGAGGAACGGGAGGTTGACGGCGTTGCGGACTTCACCAGTCAGTAAATAGGCGGCAATGATTTCGGCGACTTCGATGCCGCATTTTTCCTGCGCTTCGTTGGTGCTGGCGCCGAGGTGCGGGGTCAGTAGGACGTTCGGGAGTTTGCGAAGCGGGTGATCAGCGCCGAGCGGTTCTTCGGAAAACACGTCAAGGGCTGCACCACCGATTTTGCCGGATTGGAGCGCGGCGAGGAGGTCTTTTTCGTCGATGATTTCGCCGCGTGCACAATTAACAATGCGCACGCCGGGTTTCATTTTCGCAAAGGCTTCGGCATTGAGCATGCCGCGGGTTTGCTCGGTCACCGGCATGTGGACGGTGATGAAATCGGCGTCGCGATAGATGCGATCAGGATCGGGCGCGAGTTCGACGCCGAGTTGGCGGGCGCGGGCGTCGGTCAAGTAAGGATCGTAGGCGATGACGCGCATCCCGAAGGCGAGTGCGCGCTTGGCCACTTCGCCGCCGATTCGGCCCATGCCGAGGACGCCGAGGGTTTTGCCGGAGACTTCGGCACCTTGATAAAGTTTGCGGTCCCATTTGCCGGCGGTCATCGAGGCGTGCGCCGGCGCAATGTGCCGGGCGAGTGCGCCGAGCATGAAGAAGGAAAGTTCAGCGGTGGTCGTGGTGTTGCCGCCAGGGGTGTTCATGACGACGACGCCGCGTTGGGTCGCAGCTTCGACATCGACGTTATCAATACCGACACCGGCGCGTCCGACGACTTTGAGGTTCGGCGCGGCTTCGAGCACCTTTTTGGTCACCTTCGTCTCGGAGCGCACGATCATGGCGTGGACATCTTTGACAAGGTTGAGCAGTTCGGCTTCAGGCGTTTTGGCCTTGAGCACGGTGACTTTAAACTCTGGGCGTTGTTGCAACAGAGCAATGCCTTTCGGCGAAATTGGATCGCAAACTAAGACGTTCATAAAAACGAAGCGGGAAGTCTAAGGGACTGTCAGAAGAACGAAAGGGCAAAATGGTTGGAAACGGCACCGGCTATGTTGAGGAATCGCTACGTAGTTCGGCGACTGACGGCTGTTTGTTTGGCAGTTTTTCTTCCATAATGAGCAGTGCCCAAGCGTTGATGCTGGCGTTGCAGAGCAGCAGTGAAATCACTGGCACTAAAAAGAACGTGGCGAGAACATTGCCGCGGTAGATTTCGATGGTGGTCGCGATCAAACCCAGCCAGGCGAGAGTCGAAAGGATGTGCTCGCGCACTCCGCTGCGGACATCGATGTGCCTGGCGTTCCACGGACGAACGATGGAACGGAGCAAAAACCAACCGCGGACAATGATGAGGGCCGTCAGCGCGATCGCCAGTCCGTAGGCGTTGTGGTTAGGCATAAGGAACAGGAGCGCGATAAACATGACAAATATGTAGTCGCCGAAACTTCGTTTTGCCAATCGCATCAGAACGCGATTTTCGCTGCCCGCTATTTTTTCGCGATTGATCGACAGTGATACAAACAGCAAACCGATGAGCGTCGCCGTTGCGCCAGCCACTGCGGTGAAAAATGGCTGCCATTTTGTGAGCAGATCATTGAATGTTTCCATAAGGTTTTAATTTCAGCTTCCGCCGGTATTGGTTGCGCCAAATAGAAATGGCGATTGTTCCGACGATTGTTGGCCCGAGCCATCGCCATAGCGGTGGCAAGAATTGAAAATTTACGACTCCGAAGGCGGTGACGGTGGCGACATACGCGCCGAGAAACCGCGTCATGTGCACGATCATCCAGTGACGGTCGCTCGCCGATGATTTGAAACAATGGATGATGTCGATGGTGCCGATCGCCAGTGCAATAACTCCAAATGCAACTTTTACCGTCCGTCCTGTTTGGTCGCTGCTCACGAGTCCGAGCGCAACCATTCCTATGCCGGCCAACGACATCACAGCTGCAACGGCGACATCCAATGCATTGGCGCGGTCAGTTGGTTTTTTGCGTTGCAGCACGCGATAGCCCGTCACCGCGAGATAAAAGCTGAGGATCGCAATGAGAAATAAAAACCATCCGGTCCGCAACCAGCACATGATGGCTGCCGTCACCGAAACGCCAGCCATGGCACAGAAGAAAATTTTTCCCCAACGACGGTGCCACAGCCCGCCCTTTACGGTGATCATTGCCAATGGCGCAATGACTAATGCGACGGTGCCGAACGAGATATGAACACCGCGCACTGCATCGAATGGCGTCATGAACACGCCAACAATAACGGAAAGACTTTAGGGTGCGACTACAAAAATTAAGAATTTATGTATTTGACAGGTCGGTTGACGCGGCCTTCAAACAACTAATCGACTATTGAAATGTTAATAGCGCCAATGTCCGCCGCGGTGATACCAGCCGCGGCCGCCGTGGACCCAGACGCCGCCGACCCACACTGCGCCGGGGCGAGGACCGGAAACCCAATGGCCGGGAGCCCAGACCCAACGTCCACGCCAGACCCATTCGCCACCGACCCAGACGTATCCGGGACCAGGTGAGGCGACGATGACTTCCTGTTGTGGTGCGGGGGGAGGAGCGGCAGTAACGACCGGTTCTGGCGCGAATTGGGCGCCGTTGGCGGTGTTGATCATATAATACATGACGTTATGGCTAACGCCGGCTTGATGCAGGACGATTATGTCAGCGGCGATGAGATGGTAAATCGAAACAGATCTTTGGATTAGGCTGATGATGACGTTGTCGGGCACACCGGAGGCGACCATTGCTTTGATGTCCTGCGGATAAAGCGGTTGGGCTTGTTCGATGCGTTCGTAGGTTTGCGGTGCTTGAGCGCGGAGGCGTTCGGCTTCGTTTTGGTCCATGACGTTGCCGACGATTGCGCCGGTCGCGGCACCCAGTGCGCCTCCAATGAGTGCTCCCGCCCCGGCGTTGCGGCCACCCAGCGCAGCGCCGAGGGCAGCTCCACCGCCAGCGCCAATCAGTGCGCCGGTGCCAGTGCGATTAACGCTGCCATTAGGATTTTCACAACCAGTGACGAGAAGTGCAGCTGCAAGCGAAGTCAGAACGAAAGTTTTCATATATAACTCCCGACGTTAATGTCGTTGTTCCTTTAGACATTGCAACTGAGTAGAAAATTCAAGCGGCGCAAGTGATTGCGGGCGAATTGTTTGTTGCGAGTTTGACCGAGAACAAGAAATCCTTATCTTGCGGCTCGCATTGTATTTCCGATTAGGATTAACTCTCGGTCACTTTATTAGTTAACGATATTGAACTGAATTATGGCTTACAAAGATGTTATCCCGCCCGCTGGCTCGAAGATTACGATTGCGAATGGAAAATTGACCGTGCCCGAGAATCCGATCCTTCCGTTCATTCGCGGCGACGGGACGGGACCGGACATTTGGGCGTCGAGCGTGCGCGTGTTTGATGCGGCGGTAGAGAAGGCTTACGGCGGCAAACGCAAGGTGAGTTGGTTTGAAGTTTTCGCGGGCGAAGAATCCTTCAAGCGGTTCAATAATTGGTTGCCGGACGATACTGTTGAAGCGTTCAAAGAATATCTCGTCGGGATTAAGGGACCGCTCACGACGCCGATTGGCGGCGGCATTCGTTCGTTGAACGTCGCATTGCGTCAGATGCTGGATCTCTATGTTTGTTTGCGACCGGTGCAATATTTTCAAGGCGTGCCTTCGCCGGTGAAGCATCCGGAGAAAGTGGACATGACGATTTTCCGTGAAAACACAGAGGATATTTACGCGGGTATCGAGTTCGCAGCCGGAACGCCTGAGGCGCAGAAGGTGCTCGATTTTTTTGCGAAGGAATTCCCGAAGCAGTTCGATAAGATTCGTTTTGGCACTGCGGACAAAGCAGCGAAATTTTGGACGGCAGTTGGCGACACGAGTTTTCCAACGGATGTCAAAGTAGGCGTCGGTTTGAAGCCGATTAGCTATAGCGGCGCGGTGCGTTTGATTCACAGCGCGATCAGCTATGCGATCAAGTTCAATCGCAAGAGCCTGACGCTGGTGCATAAGGGGAACATCATGAAGTTCACCGAAGGCGCGTTCCGCGATTGGGGTTATGAAACGGCGAAGAAATATTTCGGCGCGGTGGAAATCGATGGCGGACCTTGGTGCAAAATTCCTGAAGGCAAACCGGGCGCGGGTCTCGTGATTAAGGACGCGATTGCGGATATCACTTTGCAACAGGTGCTGACGCGGCCAGAGGAGTTTGATGTCATCGCGACGCCGAATTTGAACGGTGATTATTTGTCGGACGCGCTCGCGGCGCAGGTCGGTGGCATTGGTATCGCGCCTGGTGGTAATATCAATTACATCACTGGTCACGCTATTTTTGAAGCGACTCACGGCACTGCGCCAAAGTATGCGAATCAGGATCGCGTCAACCCCGGCAGCGTGGTGTTGAGCGGTGAAATGATGTTCCGCTACATGGGTTGGGTTGAAGCAGCTGAATTGATCTTGAAAGGTCTGAACGGCGCGATTGGCTCGAAGAGGGTGACGTATGATTTCGCGCGGCAGATGCAAGGCGCAACCGAAATCAAGTGCTCGCAGTTTGG
>JAQGOW010000331.1 GCA_028293405.1 Verrucomicrobiales bacterium | reverse complement strand
AATTCGTCCAAGCCGGTCGATGGGATGATGACGTTATCGCGACGGCCATTGACATCTTCAGTGATGCGCAAAAAGCGGCCGCGTGGGTTTTCTTTCAAAGTAAAGATGAACGTCTTGCGTTCGATCTGAATTTTTTCCGTCCTCAACGTATCTTCATTGACAGGAGGTCTGGGCGGACCTGCGCTGTATGAACGATAACCGTGGGGCGACGGGCGTTCGTTTGAAATCATATTGTTGTTTCTTTCGCTGCTATTTGCGCGTCATAAGTCGGCGCAATCCGTTAAACGTTACTTTTTTGATATAACGCCCTATTTGTCAACTCTGTAGTTTCCTGAGAGTCGAAAACCCGGGTCGCGCCATCGCTGGTGTCTCGTTTTCACTGACTTTCCAAACGTAAATGACCAATCCTATCATAACAAGGAGATTCGCTGCTTGAGAGCCTCCGTGAAAAGCCCGAAAACTCTTATCAGCTTCTACCCTATCCACAGGAACTGTTCCCCAATATTTTGTGTAATGCAAGTTGGCCATTTTGGGCTGGAGCCACAACCCGCTCACGAGCGCAAACGTGGTCAATATCAGCAGGATGGACAGAACCAATCGAGGAACGCGTCGCCCGAGAAGGACTGTTGCGGCGATGAGATGGATGAATGCAATTCCCGCACACCAGTATTGCACGACAGTATATCGCGTTAAGATATTTTCGGCCACTATGCCAACGACCGGGCGTTGTACAAACCTGCCCACCTCCGGTGAAAAGACGACCGGCAATCCTACGGTCACAAACACCGCCGAACCAAGCCAGACCGCCGCGTTGATGGTGCCGATGAATCGGAGCAATTTCGCCATATATGGTAATTACCACATCGCGCGCCACCGACAGCAAAGAATTTGCTTCCAAGTTGCGCGCCAAAGCGTAGCTTCGCTGAAAATGCGCTGGTTCGTATCGCTACTGCTACTCGCTATGACCTCGGCTGCTGTCGCCGGGCAAGGGCGGGTGATTAAAGTTCTACCGCTGTATCTCGACACCAAAGGTCGCGAATCTCTGTCCCCCAGTCTTTACGAGCGCGATGCTTATCAGGCGCAGCTTCGCGCCCATCCGCACGACCGTGCGGCCTTGCGATTTGTAGTGCAATGGAAAGCTCGCAGCGTCGATTGGTCAAAGACTCGCGTGCTGGTTGAAACTCGCGGTGTGCAGGGAAATACGATCGTCAACCGCTCCATCGAACACGCGCTCCACAAAGGGGGTTTCTTCAGCAAGTGGGAGAACGTCGATATTTCCGGGAAAGACTTCGAAGACATGGGAGAACTGGCGGCATGGCGCGTGACCCTTTGGGAAGGGGACCACAAGCTCGGCGAACAGAAATCCTTTTTGTGGTAACGATCCGTTCTATTCGTCGCGCTCTGTTCCTGGTCGTTTCACTGGTGGCGACGACCCAAGCCGCGGAAAAGCCGAACATCGTTTTTATTCTCACCGACAATCATGGCGCCTGGACGCTCGGTTGTTACGGTAACAAAGACATCCAAACGCCGAACATTGATCGACTGGCCAAAGAGGGGATGCGGTTCACGCGCGCTTTTTGCAATAACTCGGTCTGTTCCCCAAGCCGCGCCACGTTTCTGACCGGTCTTTTGCCCTCACAACACGGCGTCCACGCCTACATACCGGAGTCCGCGCAGATTGGTTCCAAAGCTTATTGCGTCATTCAAGAGTTTCGCACGTTGCCGCAAATCCTCGCCGATTCGGGCTACACGTGTGGCCTTTCGGGTAAATGGCACCTCGGCGCCAATCTGCATCCGCAAATCGGTTTCTCGTATTGGTTCGCGAAAGCCGGCGGTCACACCACGACCTTTTATAACGACGACATGATTTGGCAGGGCAAGGTTTATAAAGAACCCAAATACACCACCGATGCCATAACGGATCACGCCATAGACTTCATCCAACAGAACACGAACAAACCGTTCTTCTTGTATCTCGCTTACAATGGGCCGTATGGCCTCGGCAAAGTTGTGCGAGAAGAGCACAAGAACCGTTGGACCGATTACTACGCCGATAAGGAGATGCAGTCGTTTCCGCGCGAGAAAGTCAGTCCGTGGCTGAAGGCAAATCGGTTTGCCGTTGATAATGTAAAGAGCATGCGCAGCTACGCTGCGGCCATCAGCGGCGTCGACGACGGCATCGGTCGCGTGATGGAAAAATTGCGCTCGCTCGGTTTGGACAAGAACACGTTGGTCATCTTCGCCACCGACCAAGGTCTCAATGCCGGTCACGGCGGTTATTGGGGAATGGGGGACCATTCCCGGCCCATCAACACTCACGATGGCACCGTGCAAATCCCGTTGATCTTTTGGAAACCCGGCGAAATTGCGGCCGGTAAAACGACCGACATCATGGTAGAGAACCATGATTTTATGCCGACCGTGCTCGATTACATCGGCAACAATTCGTCACAGAACACCAACTCACCCGGCAAAAGCTTTGCCTCGGTTCTGCGCGGCCAAACGATCAGTTGGGACAACGTCATTTATCACGAGTTTGAAAACACGCGCATGATTCGCACAGAACGGCTCAAGCTCACGGTACGCCATCCCTTCGGTCCCGATGAGTTGTATGACATCCAGAAAGATCCCGGTGAACACGAGAACCTGATTTTTGTTCCGGAATACGCTGCTGAAAAGCGCGAGCTGCAAAAAAAGCTCAGAACATTCTTCGCCAAATACGTCGATCCGAAGTATGACCGGTGGAACGGCGGCGTCACCAAAGGCAACGCGATCCTCAAAGAAGAGGATTGATCGCGGTATTCAAAATATTTCGCAAAAAAGTTTGTGGTGCAGGGATTTCCGGCTTGAACTTAACCTCTTTTTTGGCTCTTATATTGACTGAATTTAGTTATACCCATGTCAGTTCATTCGCATTTTCGTTCAGCGCAGTTTTCTGCAAAAAAGACCGTCAAACCCGTCAACTTCCTCTGCACGATTGATTCCGCTCAGAAGGTCACGTTGGTCGGTGATTTCAACGATTGGCATCCCGAAGCCACGCCGATGCAACGGCAGCCGGATGGTTGTTGGCACGCGCAAGTCACCTTGCCGGCAGGCCATCATCACTACCAATTTCTGGTCGATGGCAAACCGACTCTCGATCCTCGTGCGCAAGGCATCGCCCGCAACGAGCAGAACGAGAAAGTCTGCCTCATCGCGGTGAGTTGAGCGGCAACGTAGCCGCTCGCGCCCGCAGTCAAAGCTCCGCTTGGAGCGCTTCGAGCATTGCGTACAATTCCAGGTCGCCGTTGTACTTCTTGCCATTGATGAAGAACATGGGCGTGCCGTCAACTTCGCTGCGCAGGCCGGTGTCGATATCGTGTCCGATGCGAGCTGCGTGTGCGCCGGTGACAATATCATTCGCGACTCGACGCGCGTCCAAATTCAACTCGGCCGAATATGTGACGAGGTCCTCATCCGAAAGGGCGTCCTGATTTTCAAATAGCAGGTCGTGCATTTCCCAGAATTTTCCCTGGGCACCCGCAGCCTCGGCGGCTTCGCTGGCGTGTTCGGCGAATGGATGAATGGTCGTCAGAGGGAAATGACGAAAAACAAAACGAAGTTGCCCTTCCATTTCTTGTTCGAGCGCCCGAAGGATCGAATGCGCCTGGCCGCAATATGGGCACTCGATATCGCCATACTCCACCAGTGTCACCGGCGCACGATGCGGCCCGCGAACGTGATCGTGGCGTGTGACTGGTTCTGCCAGCTCCGAGTGGACATGTGCATTCATGTTCCACCATCGGCTTCGACGGCGTTTTTTTCTACGACACCGTTCGTCGATGTTCGCCCTGTGGAAATCCACTAGGCGCGGCTGACGTCGTTGCGTCTAGATATGCTTCTATTTCGCGGGTGCCGCAACCGCAGGCGCCACATTTGTCGAGAGGCTGTTCGTTAGCTGGTTGGGTTTTGCGGAAGCCGCATCTAACTTCGGTTTCAGTTGCCAGAACCAAAGATATACTCCTAGCGCGATCAACAAGACCGTCCCAATTGCGATCGACCAGTTGCGGCCTCTGTGGTCGACGACAAATGGATCAACCAAGTTGCGCGTTGACCCTTGCGGCAATACCGCCACCTGAGTGAGCGACTGACCGAAGGGGATATTGATTTTCGCTTTCGCGTTAATTGCCCAGCCATTGGCATCGAGTAACGGCCCTAAATTGCGCTTCCGTAACTTCAGTGCAGCGATAACTACGGACGGCAGCGAAATGCCGAGCATGATCGCCACGCATGCAAGTGGAATCTGCCAAAACGGCAGGCCAAAAATCCGTGCGAATATGACGCCGACGGCCCCGACAAACGTGCTCAACACCATGCCGATGGCCGCGAGTACGCCTATATCGAGTTTCATTTTTTCCGGCGGCTTGGCCGCGGCAGGGGTGACCGCGCCTTGCGCAGTCGTTTGCAGGTGCGCAGTGGCGTCTGAGTCGGCGGCAGCCGCGCGTTTGGCCGCCTGCTCTTCGATAAAGCGCACCAGCTTTTTGTAAGGTGCCCAGAACGCTTGTTGCACGCTCATCGGATTGTCGATTATCTTTACGATGGTCGCATCCCAATCTTTCCCCTCGCGATCATAAAAAACACCGTTGCGTCCAACCATTAAATTATCCGAATCGCCCGCGGTGAACGCCGCCAGGATTTGGCGCGTTTGACCAGTCGATTTACGCACGCAATCGCAATAAGCCAAATACGTCCCCGACAAACCGGCCAACAACGCATGCTTGCCCGCGTCATCCACGCGCAAGCACAGGTCGCAGCTGCGTTGGTCCAGATACAACACGCCGGATTGGAATGTGGCCTTGTGTTTGCGGCTGTAAAAATCGTGGAATGAAACAAAGTTGCAGAGCAACCGATAGAGATCGCGATGAAACCGCACGAGCTTGTCGACCGCAGCAATGGCGTTGGCTTCCGGTTCCAATGCTTTGTCGCGCAAAATGAGTGCGTCGAGCGCAGCTTTGGTATTATTGGCGAGCAACTCGCGCGCGCGAGGCAACCCAAGCTTCTCCACGGTCGCGCCGGTCTTGGCGGCTTCCCACGCCATGAATGCGGCAAATTTTGCTGTCACTGCCTGCCACTCCGCCTCCGTCAGAGTCGTTCTTTCGCCGACCAACGGCTTGATGACAAGCGCGTCCAACGCCGAAACTGCTGCTGCCCAGGCTGGGTTGATTGCGTCCTGTAATGGCAACGACTTGCCGGCTTCGACTCGCGCCAACGG
>JAQGOW010000320.1 GCA_028293405.1 Verrucomicrobiales bacterium | reverse complement strand
CTCGAAACCGGGGATCACCACCTCTTTGCCCTCCGCGTCGAGACGCTTGAAGGTCTGCGTGGCCGGGTAGTATTCGTGCCGCACCTTGAAGTCCGGCCCCTCGTACCAATAGGGCCCGGAGACGATGTCCATTTTGCCGTCGCGATTGAAGTCGCCGAAGTTCGCGCCCTCACTCCAAAACTCATCGCTGAGCTGGATTTTTTGGAAGGTATGGACTTTTTCTGCGTTGGCCTGAACGGTGGCAGCGAGGGCGATTGCGGCGAAAATCAGTTTCACATCAAAGGAGTGGCAGTTCTGGAGGACGCGGTCAAGCCGCAGTAGCGGCGTACCGCGATATCTGTTTACTTTGTCAAGCCCGACGTGTTTTATCTTATCCACACCTTGTTCACGAATGCTCACCCATGTCCCATACCAAACCCTTAGACACAAAGCAGAACCGCACCTGATTGGCAGAGAAAGTGCAGTCAAGTAGCCTCGTCGCACAGTTCGGAAAGACCTTTGCTTATGAATACAATGACGCAGGAAACCAAGTGCAACGCATCCACCTTTGTCGGCAACCGCGCCGCCACGTCCCTCGATTTGGTTGGGCCTGATAAAAAGACTTTGCGCGAAAAATACTACGTCGGCGAACCACACGATTGCCCGATGGGCACCGCAGACGAAATGAAGCGCCGCGGTTATGTCGGTATCTACTTGAAAGAACCGGTGACGTTCTTTCGCCTGCCCAATTCCAATCGCATCGTTCCAAAGACGTGGTGAGTCCTCAAGGAAGCGCGATGGCGCGATAAAACCGCGCCGCGCTTCCGGCGGGATCGGTGAAGCCCACGTTTCCAGTCGCAGCGGACACCTGCACATTCGTCAAAGTGTTCCAACTTCCAGAAGTTAAACTCGTCGAGTATTCAATCCGGTAGTTTCTAGCGTAAGGTCCGCGTAAGGCGAAATTCGCCTGACCATTGACACTTGTCGCAGAAAGTTTACCAGCCACCGGCAGGGTCACAAAGGGCACTCCATCGGAGAACTTGAACAGCGCGGCATCGCCTCCGTTTAGATCGAGCACAAGTTGGCGTTTTGTCGTAGAACCGCTGCCCGCAACCACAGGCATCGTGTTAGTCGAAACCAAACCGGTTTGAGGGTCCAACATTTCGATGGCGGTGACATTTGTTCCGACGAGGAAATTGATTTTTATTTGCTGCAGGCAATCCGCGGCAGTTCCGGTTGCGTCAGAAAGGGCGTTCACGACCATGATGTAAACTTCGTTGGTGTTTTTGCCAGGGCTGTAGCCGTCGTCGATTGGATGGAACCACGCGATTACCATATCGCCAATGAGGCCATCGTTTTTGACGCCCGCCTTATTTGTCACCGTCCAGCCGTTGAAATAACGATCATTCACCGCAAACTCCCACCAGCTATAATAGGCATTGTTTTGATTGGCGGTATTGCCACTTGCCTGTGGATCAGTCTGAAAATCATACAACGGCAGCACGTTGAGGTTGGTGGTTCCGTTCGAGAGATATCGGCCTTGCAGCCACATGATGCTCGTGGTGAGACCATTTTGGAAATTCGGATCGCTGCTGGCAGGGCCGGGAGGCGGGTTGGCAGTATTGGTATTGTGCATGTCGTAAACCGGAGTCAAGCGGATCAGCGCTTTGCCGAGGTTGGACGCGCGACGGTTTACATCCTGCACCTCGGTGTAGAGCGGTTTGGGCGCACCGGTGTCGCCGTTGTAGCCGGTTTGATCGATGGTAAAGAGCGAGGTCGCGCCGGCGTTGTATACGAAGTCGCAAACCATTTTGTAGTTGTAGGCAAGGGCCATCGAGGTCATCAACCGCAGTTCCGAAGGTGACGGATCGCGAATGCCTTCATCGGTGGAGTGATAGCATTGGCGATAAAGTGCGGTAGGGAGTTGATAGCCCAATCCGAATTGACGATAGCGCCAGAGGTCGCCATACCAATTATAGGGGCGGCCGTTGCCACCGATGTGAAATGGATAGGTGTCCCAAGAGAGCATATCTGGTTGCGCACGACTGATGAAATCTCCGAGGTATTGGTCCGGCACCTGACCGCCGTAGTTGTTGTGGTAAAGAATTGTGTTCGGAAAACTGGCTCGCACGTTGTTGAACCAATTCACAAGCCGCGTGCGGGTTGAATCGTCCATCAGGTTCCATTCGTCGGCGAGTTGCAGCGCGAACAGGTTGGTCATGAAGAGGGCTTCGTCGCCGTAACCCATATCTTGTGGTGGCATTTGCGTTTCGTCCGGTGCCCAGCGGGACCACGACATTCCCGGTCCCATCCAGTCAGGGCGCGATTCCCCACCCCAATTGACCGAGGTGTAGTTGGCGTTGGTGTAAGTCGAATAAGTCCAGTAATCGCTCCATTGCGAGAGGGCTTGCGATTGCAAACCGCGCGTCAGAAGGATTTGAAGGCCTTTGCTTGGCTGGGCATGGGCAGTGGCGACGAGCAACAAAGCGCTCAAGAAAACAAGGGACGACGAAACTTTGGAAATACGGCTGGTGAACATAACTGGGCACTTCAAAGACGGCATTTGCTGGCTTTTTATTCAAACACACATCCGCGCGCAAATAAACACAAACCTCGAAAAAACCGCTCATTTCGCATGAAAGAAGTGTCATGACAGCCAGCTTGATTCAGGAGCTGCGTTGGCATTGACTAACAGTCGACTGTGAAGCGCTGTTCGTTTGTCATTTTTCTGGCCCTCTTGGCCGGTTGCGTCAGCTACAAGCCGGCCCCGATTGCGCCAAAGCAAACCGAGGCGAGTTTTCGCGCGAGGACGATTGACGACTCAGGCCTGAAAGAGTTCGTTGCGAAAAACTCCACGAACTTCAACTCGAACTGGCCACCACAGGAATTCGATTTAGAGGCGCTCACGCTCGTTGCTTTTTACTACCATCCCGATCTGCAATTGGCGCGCATGCGCGTGGCGGAATCGGCGGCAGGTGAAATTTCCGCGGGCGAAAGGCCGAATCCAAGTGTGAGTTGGGCGCCGCAATACGCGATCAACTCCGATCAAGGTATATCGCCATGGGTCCTCGGGTTCAGTTGGGACATCCCAATCGAAACCGGCGGCAAGCGAGCACATCGGTTGGAGCAGGCGAAGCAATTGACGCTGGCGGCGCGACTCGCGCTTGGTGAAGCAGCTTGGAAAGTGCGCGGTGATTTGCGTTCCAACCTTGTAGAGTATTACGCTGCCGATCTGGACGCGCAGTATTTGCGGACGGAAATGAATCTGCGTTCGAATCTCGTGACGCGTTTGGAACGGCAATTGCAAGCGGGCGAAGCATCGCGGGTTGAAGTAAACGTGGCGCGATCTGAACTGATTACTTCAACGATGGCGCAAACAAAGGCCGAGACGCGCCTCGCTGATGCGAAGTTTCAAGTCGCTGCGTCGATCGGTCTTCCAATGTCGGCGTTCGAAAACATCCGCGTGCACTGGCGTTATGATAATCCGCCAAATCCGCGCACTGTCTCTCATAACGCCGTGCAAACTGCTGGTTTGCTCAATCGCCTCGATGTCCGCCGATCGCTCGCGGAATACGCTGCGACGGAAGCGGCGCTACAGACTGAGATCGCAAAACAATATCCCGACGTCCACATCAGCCCCGGTTATGAATTCGATCAAGGCGAGCACAAGTTTGGCATTGGCGTGTCAGCCATGCTTCCAATCTTAAGCCATAATCGCGGCCCAATCGCTGAAGCTGAAGCCAAGCGGAAGGAAACTGAGATTCGGTTTTTGGCGGTGCAATCCGGCGCAATTCAGGACACCGACCGGGCGTTGGCGAGCTATCGCCGTGCTTACATGCAGTGGACCAACGACAGCACCTTGATTGCGGCGCAATCGCGAAACTTGAAGTCAGCACAGGCAACCGTTGAAGCCGGTGAAGCGGATCAATCTTCCGTTTGGATCGCGCAGCTACAACGGTTGGAAGCGCGTCGCGGCCAACTCGAATCGCTCCGCCTCGTCCAACAATCGCTCGGTGCTTTGGAGAACGCTGCGCAACGACCACTTTCGGACCCGACGAATATCCGCTTACTGGCATCACCGGATGTCACGACCGAGAAAGACAAACGATGAACATTTTTAATTACCACAAACGGCTGCTTTCGCTGTTGTGTATCACTCTCGCAGTCGGCTGCTCGAAACCAGCGGACAAGCCCGCAGACAAAGCGACTGAACCGGCCGCAAACGAAACCAAACCGGTCGTCATCAAACGCGATGATAAAGGCAGTGTGGTTGTCACCGTCAGTGAAGAAGCGCAGAAACGTATTGATCTAAAGGTCGAAGAACTTAAACCGGCCCAGCACGTTCCTGAGCTGGCCGCCTATGGAACCGTCCTCGATCCTACGACGCTAATCACCGCTCAAAACGAAATTGCGGCAACAACCGTTGCATTGGAAACGTCGCGGAAAGCGGCCACTCGCGCAAAATCGCTTTTCGACCAGGGCGAAAACGTCGCGCGCAAAACTTTGGAAACTGCCGAAGCCGATGTCCGCGCAAACGAAATCAAATTGCAATCGCTCCAGCAACAAATCGCGCTCGAATGGGGCCAATCGATTTCCAAACTTTCCGCCAATGACCTCCAAACGTTGATCAATGATGTGTTGGCAAGTAAGACCGCGCTCGCGCGTGTCGAGTTGCCCAGCGGCGAAACGATCACAGGAGAGCCGACTGCGGCTCGCGTCAGCACGGTGAATTCTGAGCAGTGGCAAACGGCCAAAATCGTTTCGCGTTCGACGAAGGTTGACCCAAAGACGCAAGGCGAAGCTTTCCTCGTCGAATGCAATTCCGCGTCACTTCGTCCCGGCGCTTCCGTGACTGCTTTGTTGCAAACGACCAAGTCCGCGCAACAAGGCGTGACCGTGCCGGAATCGGCAGTCGTCCTGTTTGTCGGCAAAGCATGGACGTATGTGGCGACGAGCACGAACGCTTTCACGCGCACTGAAATTTCGCTCCAGACTCCGGTTGACGGCGGTTGGTTTCAATCGTCCACCAACAGCGTCAAAGCCGGCGACAGCATCATTGTCCAGGGCGCGCAAGACCTTTTGTCGGAAGAGCAAAAAGCGCAAATCACCATCGACTAATGCTCAACTGGATTGTCCAACACGCCCTCCGTTTTCGCGCCGTCGTCCTGACGCTCGCCTGCGTGCTCATTGCCTACGGCGTGTATGTGTCGATGAACGCGAAGCTGGACGTGTTCCCCGAATTCGTCACGCCGCAGGTCGTCGTGCAGACGGAATCACCAGGGCTGGCGCCGGAACAGGTCGAAGCCATTGTCACGCGGCCCGTTGAAAGCGCTCTCAGCGGTGTCAGTGATCTTCAGAACATTCGGTCCGAATCAATTCAAGGATTATCCGTTGTCACCGCTGTTTTCAAAGAGGGCACCGACATTTTCCGCGCGCGCCAAATGCTCGCGGAAAAATTGACGACCCTCGCTGGTGAACTGCCGCCGGGAGTGAAGTCGCCGAAGATGAGTCCGCTCACGTCGTCGACGATGGACATCCTCAAGTTCGGTTTGATCTCGACGAACATTTCACCGGTCGAGTTACACAGCTTTGCCGAGTGGACCGTGCGCCCTCGGCTGCTCGCTGTTCCAGGTGTGGCCAAGGTTTCTGTATTCGGCGGTGACTCGGCGCAGTTGCAAATTCAAGTTCGGCCCGACCGACTCGTCGCCTTCAATCTGACCGTTCAAGACGTTTTGACCGCGGCAAAAAGCGCGACGGGCGTCCGCGGTGCCGGGTTCATCGAGAACGCCAATCAACGCGTGGTTCTGCAAACCGAAGGGCAAAGCATCAATGCGGCGGCTTTGGGCGAAGTTGCGGTGGCGCACTCCGAGGGCAAGACCGTCCGATTGAAAGACGTGGCGAATGTCGTCGACGGCATCGAACCGAAATTTGGCGACTCGCTCATTATGGGTAGGCCCGGCGTTTTGCTGACCGTCTCGGGCCAGTACGGCGCGAACACGCTTGAAGTCACACGTGCTTTGGAATCGGCGCTCGAGGAAATGAAGCCGCTCTTTGCGAACGACGGCATTCAATACGTTCCGCACTTGCATCGACCGGCGAACTTCATTCAAACCGGTTTGCGCAACGTGCAGTTCTCGTTGCTGCTTGGCGGCGCGCTTGTCGCAGTGATTCTGTTTTTGTTCCTGCTCGACGTTCGCAGCGCGCTCATTTCGTTCCTCTCCATTCCGCTTTCGCTGCTCACTGCCGTCATCATCCTCAACTATTTCGACGTGACGATTAACACGATGACACTCGGCGGATTTGCGGTCGCCATCGGCGTCGTCGTCGATGACGGGATTATTGACGTGGAGAATATTCTGCGACGTCTGCGTCAAAACATCGCATTGCCAACACCGCGTTCGGTCTTCTCCGTCATTCTCGAAGCATCACTCGAAGTGCGAAGTGCGATTGTCTATGCCACGTTCATCGTCGCGCTCGTGTTTCTGCCGGTCCTGACAATGACCGGTCTGCAAGGCCGTTTCTTTGCGCCGCTCGCTGTTGCGTTTATTCTCGCTACCTTGGCGTCATTGGCAGTTGCTCTGACGGTTACGCCTGCGCTTTGCTATCTGGTTTTCTCGCGCATCAAACCACACGAAGAACCGCGCTACATCAGTTGGCTCAAGACGCGCCAGCGTAGTTTGCTTTCCGCCGCCGCACGTTGGCCAAAGATCATCATCACTGTTGCCGCGCTTCTCGTGATCGGCGCTTGCGCTACCCTGCCCTTCTTCGGCGGCGAGTTTCTGCCGGAATTTCGCGAGCGCCATTTCGTTGTGCAGTTATCCATGGTGCCGGGCACGTCGCTTCAGGAAATGTTGCGGGTCGGCGCCCAAGTTTCGAAAGAACTCCTCGAGAACAAAAAAATCGAATCGGTCGAACAACAGGTCGGACGCGCTGAAATGGGCGAAGACACGTGGGGACCGCAACGATGCGAATTTCACGTCGAACTCAAACCCGATGTCACCGGCGAAGATGAAGAAGCCGCGGAAAAGGAGATTCGAGAATTGGTCGAGAAGTTTCCTGGAGCGCAAAGCGGCGTGCAAACGTTTCTCGGGGATCGCATCGGTGAAAGTGTCAGCGGCGAAACGGCGTCGGTCGTGGTAAATCTTTTCTGCGAAAACCTCGACGTCGCCGACGAGAAAGCGCGCCAAATTGCCTCGCTCCTGCAAGGAATCAACGGCGCGGCGGACGTGCAGGTGCAATCGCCTCCCGGTGTCCCTCGCATTGCCGTTGCTCTCAAACCAGAACGACTGACTCAATTCGGTTTTCGTCCGCTCGAGGTGCTCGATGCCATTGAACTCGCCTTCCAAGGCAACGTCGTTGGGCAGGTTTACCAAGGCAATCGCGTCACTGATGTTGCGGTGATTCTCGGCCAGAAGGATCGCCAGAATATTCACAACATCGAATCGTTTATGGTGCAGAACGATTCGGGATTGCGACTGCCGTTGCGCGAGCTTGCTTCGATTTACACGACTGCCGGACGCTACAATATTTTGCATGAAGGCGCGCGCCGCCGCCAAACGGTTACGTGCAACACGCGCGGTCGCGATGTCACATCGTTCGTTGCAGAAGCGAAACAAAAACTTTCGGTGCAGGTTCAACTCCCCAAGGGCGCATACATCGTTTACTCGGGCGCAGCCCAACAACAAGCCGCAGCCCAACGTGAATTGCTGCTGCACTCGTTAATCGCGGCGGTGGCAATCATCGTTCTGCTTGCCGTCATTTTCGGCAACTGGCGCAACCTGATGCTCGTTCTGGCAAACGTCCCGTTTGCCTTGGTCGGCGGCGTGCTAGCGGCATTTTTCACTGGAGTGCTCGGCGATACCGGCAAAGGCTCGCTCTCGCTCGGATCAATGGTTGGGCTGGTCACTCTCTTTGGCATCACCATGCGCAACTCAATCATGATGATCTCGCATTTCGAACATCTCGTCACCCAGGAAGGTATGGCTTGGGGCCCCGAAGCCGCCCTGCGCGGAGCGACCGAGCGTCTGGTCCCGATCCTCATGACCGCGCTCGTCACCGCCCTCGGCCTGTTGCCTTTGGCGATTGGAACTGGCGAGGCGGGTCGCGAGATTGAAGGGCCGATGTCGATTGTTATCCTTGGCGGATTACTGACCTCAACGGTGCTTAACCTCCTCGTATTACCGACCTTAGCGCTGCGTTGGGGTCGGTTTGAACGACGGATTTCGAGCGAGTAGCAAAAAATGTGCGGGAATGTTGCTACAAGTTACTACAATCAGCTACAAGTCGCTACTGGTTGCGACTTAGTTACTACAACTTTTCAAAGAACAGACCAGCCCCTTCGGCTGACGCAAGAAGTTATAGTTTAGCTACTACCGTGTCAACAATGAAGCTTCAGTCGCCCTAAAATTTGCAACTCAGGTCGGCCTGGATGATTTGGTAGTCGCGGATGGGATTGATGTAGGGAATATCCTGGTTGGAGCCGCCGGTGCCGAGAGCGGGATTGATGCGCCAGCCGTGACCGAAACGGATTGTGCCAATGATGTTATCGGTCACGCTATAAGCGGCGGCAGCGTAGATGCCTTCGAGGTTGCCGCGACCTTCGAAGAAGTCCGAATCGAGAAGGTTTGGGTCCAGGGCGTATTGTTCAACGTGTTGCCAATAAACGCGCGCTTCCCATCCGCCACGATGGTTGTTCGCATTGTTGACGGTGTTGAGGTTGTCGCCGTTGGCGAGGGCGAATCCGAATTGATAGGCTTTGTTGTCGTTCTTCTGTAACGGCAAGGCTAGGTTCATCGACTGGGCAGCGCTCGCCGCAGCACGAGCGCGATCTGCGCCTTGAAGGTTCACGGCGACATCCCCGAAAAAGCGCGCGTGATAGTCCGACAGTTTGAAGTTCAACTCAAACGGGAATTCGAGAATGAGCAGATCGTTGATGCCGGTTTGGTTCAAGGCAAACCCGTCGCTCGGTCCGCTCGGGAATCCGCTGCTGCCATTGAAATTGGTCGAGCCTTCGCCGACGAACGTTCCATTGAAACCGGGATTTAAGACTGAACTGCCCGCCAGCGCCGGGCCGCCGTGGCTTGAATAATTGTAAAGGGTCGCAGCCGCTTTTGCTGCGACGTCGTCGTTGAATTTATAATTTGCACCAAGTTGCCATGCAAAGAGCCACGGCGACGGTTGATCTGAACCGCCCGGCAGCGAAGGAACGAGGAATGCGGCGCTACGAGTCGGGTTGACGTCTTGATAATAGAATTGGCCAAACGTCGCGAAGAGTTCAGCGTGGCCAACTTTGAAGTTGAATCGTTCAGCAGCTCCTTCGGGATTGAGATCGCCGTCCCAAACCATGGCCGTGGTATAGAGAGGGTTGGGCATTTTGCCCAAGGTGATGTCGACCCACGGCTTTGGTTTATAGCCGATGAACAATTGGCCAACGTTGATGCTCGATGAAGATTTACCGAACGGACCGGAATAAGGCGCGCCGCTGGTCGAGGTGGCGAAATTGACCCACGATGAACGCGGGTTCGAGGCAGTTTCGAGACGGAGACCGAAATAAAAATTGCCAGCCAAATCGGCTTTTAGACCGATGCGGGCGGCGTAGCGGAGACGATCGAGTTCGAACCGGGAGCCGTTCGGGGTGTGGACGGTGCGGTCTTCGAAACGCAAACGGACGTCGCCAAAGAACTCGCCTTTGTCGAAACCGATGTTCCACTTGGTTTTGGAGAGCGCGGTATTGTTGGTTTGCGCAGCGACAGCTTCGGAGCGAACGGTTTTAGCTTCGCCCTCGCTGATGTAGCCCTTCTTGATGAGGAGATCGAGCAGCGGGTCGGAGGCGAAGGTGTTGGTTTGCGCGTGAGCGCATTGAGCAAAAGCGGCCAACACAACCGCGACAGAAAGTTTCCCGATAGCTCGCATTGAAAGGGCACAGTAACAAAAGGCTGACTGTTTGCAATCGGGTGTTCTATTGACTCCGACAAGGGAGTGTGGCGACTGATCAATTCGGTGAGTTGGTCCAGATGGGGGCGGTGTTGTTTGTGCCTTTGCGGATGATCACGCCGGTGCCGTTGCCGAGAGGTTGATTGGTTCCGACATCGGCACTGCCCGCGCCGACTTGCCGCCACCCGCTGTTCCAAAAATAGTAAATTGCGGCCGTGGATTTGTTGCGGTTGGTTGCGCTGTTGTCGAATGTGAGCAATTCATCGGTGCGACTGCCCGGCAGAGGACTCGCCGTAAACGCGCCGCTCGAAATCAGCCCGGAATCGTTGAGCGAGACCGGCACAGGCCGCATCAGCGCGACAGAGTTGTCCTGCCGATTGGTAGCGAGTGTTTGCAGTGGGATGAGGAGGTTGGTCGTGACGACGTTGCCGAGTGTTGTGATCACGGTGTTGGTGGGGACGTTGTGTCGGACGATGAAATAACTGTTCGGAGGCAGCACGTCGTCGTTGTGATTGGCGCTGCCCTGGCCGACTTGTTTCCACAAACCGCTGTTGAAGAAATAAATTTTCGTCGAGCTTAAGTTAATGCCGGGACTGGTGACGTCGGGCATGAGCACTTCTGTGTTTCGATTGCCGACAGTTGGCGAAACGTTTACACCCGCGCTGTTCGGGAACACGGTGTTGAGCGTCCAGTCAGCACCGGATGGCTGCGTGAACGGGACGGAGACGAATGTGTCGGAGTTGCCAAGCGCGGTGATGCGCAGAAAACCGGCCTGTGAGCTGACGTTTTGCGAGGAGGAAAGGCGGTAGAAGCCGGTGGCGTTCGTCAGTGGGCCATCGGTGGTGACGAGTGAATTTGAGGTTGGTGTAATGGTTGCGAGAGTTGTCCACGACGAATTTGAAATCGTGTTTGCGAATTGGAAATTATAAGCGACGCCTGACGACACATTCCACGTGAGGCTGAAACTTCCGTCACCGTTCGCGATCATGCTCAACAGTTGAGGACTGGGGAAGGAGACAGTCAGCATCGCATCTGCGCTCGTGGTTGTGCCCACGAGATTGGTGACAGCGACCGAGTAACTCGCGACATCAGCAGCTCCGACCGATGACAGCGTCAGAGTTGAGTTTGTCGCGGCGTTGATGGCGCCGCCGTTCTTGCGCCACTGGTAACTTAAAGGCGCGCTCCCGCCCGCAGCGACACTGAAGTTAGCGTTTGCGACAGCGTTTACTTGCTGACTCACAGGTTGAGTCAGGATGACTGGTGCAGAACTGCCGGTCACGCCGGCCCAAGTCGTGTCGATGCGTAGTTCGTCAATGAGCATCGCCGTTGGTTCGACGGCGCTTCTTTGGAGAACGACGAAGCTGGCGATTTGGTCGGAAGCGATATCGCTTCCGACTGACGCCGTGAGTGGAGTTGAGGTTGGTGATGGTGTGCCGAGTTCGGAGGCCGAGGGGTTCACCCACAGTTTGCAGACGTCATCGGTGGTATTGGCAACCGTTCCGAATGTGTAGCTGCCCACGAGCAATAAGGTATCGGCGGTGGTGAATGTGCGCGGGTCCCAAACCCAGTTAGCGGCCGTTGAATCATTTTTCGCGACGCCGACGTTGTAACCGCCAGCGACAGCGCGCAGATAAAGCCGAGTGCCGACGACGCTTGGCGTGGTGCCTTGAGAACCGGTTGAATTATTGAAGCCAGAGATGAACACGCCTGAGGTGGATAGTCCGTTGGTGTTTGTGACTTTGAAGAGGTGCGAATAATAGATTGTGCCGTTCGTCACCGATCTTCCGGTTGGAAGCGATAAGCGCGCGCTCCTTGCCGATCCTCCGAACTGAACTTCATTTCCGATCGACGCTGGTAAGCCCGCGTAATTCAAATTGCCGGGTTGAACGGTGACCGACGAACCCGACGCGTTTGTTCCTACTTCGGTCCAGAGCAGAAAATTTGCATTGGTCTGGCCACCGAGCACCGCTCCGCTGAAATACACAAACGGCTCATAGTATGGCATTGGAAATACGACGGACAACGTTGCGTTCGAACTGGTCACACTGCCGACAGGATTGGTGATGACGACGGAATATGTTCCTTCATCGGCGAGCAAAACGGAGCCGAGACTCAAGGCGCTGGTGGTTGCCCCGCTGATGTTGTTGGCATTGTTCAACGCCACGGCGCCTTTGTACCACTGGTATGCGAGACTTGGGCCGGTGGCGGAGACGGTGAACGTTGCGATTGTTCCAGCGTTGGAAGTCCGGCTCGTCGGTTGCGTGTTGATTGTCGGCGGCGCTTGGAAAACCGAGACGATGGCTGGGGAGCTTGTGAGATTTGAAACAGCGTTGCTGATGCGAACTGTGTAGGTGCCGGAATCGATATTGGTGGTCTGATTAATTGTCAGCGACGGCGTTGTCGCTCCGGAAACGGAACCGGCATTGGCGAGGTTTGTGGAGTTTTTCTGCCATTGATAGTTGAGTGTCGGAGAACCGGCTGCACCGACCTGGAGCACAATAGTTTTTCCGTAGGTGACATTCGTGCTTTGCGGTTGCGAAATAATTGCGGGATCCAAAATTGTCAACGTCGCGCTCGAACTGGTCGCGCTGCTGACCTGGTTGCTAACGATGACGTTGTATGACGCCTGATCGGCGGTGGTCAGACTGGATACTGTGAGGTTTGCCGTCGTCGACCCGGCAACATGGGCGCTGTCGGTGAGCGGGGTTGAATTTTTCTGCCATTGATATACCGGAGCGCCACCGGTCACCGCGGTCGAGAACACAACGTTGGTTCCGTAATTGCGCGTTTGGCTGACCGGTTGTGTCGTGATGTTGATGGGAGTTTGAATGGAAAGCAGCGCGTTTGAACTCGTCGTGTTTCCGTAGTTGTTCGTGATGGAGACGCTGTAACTTGCGAGATCACTGTTCTGCACGTTTGAAATTGTCAGCGTTGGAGACAATGCGCCGGAAATATTTCCGCCGTTTGCAATCGGCACACCGGCTTTGCGCCATTGATAGGTGAACGGTGCTGTTCCGCTTACGACGACTGAGAACGTAGCCGTGCCGCCGGCCAACACGGCGTTATCCGAGGGTTGGCTCGTCACCGAAGGCGGCAACAACATCGTGAGCGTTGCGCTGCTTTGAAAACTGCCGGTCGCGTTGCCGACCAACACGGTGTAGGTGCCGCCGTCGCTTGCCTGCAACGCGCTGACGACAAGCGAACTTGAAAGTGCGCCGCCGACGTTTCCACCGTCGGCGAGATTTACGCTGTTGTGTTGCCACTGGAAATTGATTGGGGTTGTCCCGGAAACTGTAACTGAAAACGTTGCGGTTGAGCCGAGGGCGTTTGTCGAACTTATAGGCGCTGCGACGAGCGCGACGGGCGTGGTCGACAATGTCGCCGGTAGATAATTCGTGCGGTAAATATCTTCGAAATGAATCAGCTCGGGGTCGGAGACAAACATGCCGTTTTTTGCCCAGGCGTAGGTTGCAAAACCGGAGAAACCGACGTTTAGCGCGGCCTTATTGCGCGCGATCATTGCTTTTTCCCAGTCGTCGTAACTTACTCCGGATCGTCCCCAGCTGTTGGTGGTGCCGTCAGAATTTGTGTAGGTGTTGCAGGCGAAATGTTCGCCCAAAATTAACCTTGGTTTTGCAACACCACAGGCTGTGTAGCTGGTGACGGAGCTCTGGTATTGGCCCTGACAGTAGGACACCGAGAAATTCTGCGCCTTGATTTCAGTTCCACTAAGATAGTTTTCGATACCGATGTAACCGTCATTCGCAATCGCGCGCCAGTAGACTGCGTTCGCTGTGCCGGGATTGGCGAAGGGCGCATAAATTATAACGTTGTAGCCGTAGTTCGTCGCAAGAATGTGCACGACGTTTGTGGTCCATTGCCGATAGATGTCGTTGGCAGGCCATTGGCTCGAGGAGATTTCGTTCAGCACCAACCAATCAGGACGAGGACCATTGGTCGCATAGCGGCTCAAGACATATTGATGGATGGAATCGGCTTTTTCCTGGGCGGTGTTGGTCGAGAAGCCGGTCG
>JAQGOW010000317.1 GCA_028293405.1 Verrucomicrobiales bacterium | reverse complement strand
TACGGATAGGCTGACGCGTCAGACGCAAATCGAACAACTGTTGCGTGATAGTAAAGATCGGCCAAATATTTCGGCGTTGGCGAGACAGTTCAAAGTGGCGCGCCGGACGATTATTCGCGACCTGCAGGAGTTAATACGGCGCGGCCAGCTTAAGCCGGAGACGTATCCGCTGGGTGAAGACGAAGAGACCGACTAACCATCACGGGTCCGTTTTCGCCGGACCGACGTGGAAGTCGAAATACATATACACGCGCTGCCAAGCGCCGCGTTTGCCACCGTGGACTGGATTTTGCGGGATGTATCCGTAATAGGTAGCTCCAGTGGGAACGTTCGTTTGGTCGGCGTCGCAGATGGTCCAGGTTTTCGCCGGCATTTTAATCGTTGTCAGTTTCCGAACCGGCGCTGTCGGCCCACTCGGACGACCGTACGGCCAATACATATAATATGCGTTTTCGAATGGCGCGGTGTTCGCATCGGGCAACGCTTTGCCGTTGGCATCTGGAGAATTGGTCACCAGATTTGCACCAAAATAGCTGAGCGGCTGTGCCAGAGGGTCGGTTGTTCCCTTCTTTAAGTAAGGCAGTGAAGCGGGGCACATCGTCACGCGATTGGTGCGCAATCTGCTATCCGGCGGCGGGTTTCCACAATAGGCCGCAGTGTAATAAGCCATGGACCAGTCAGTCGGGGTGTTTGCGGCGCCGGATTTTTGATACGTGAAGAAAATTCCCGACCATAACGGACCCGGCAATTGGTCGCGGTTGTCGGATGTATACATGTGAATCGCGTAACCCATTTGCTTGAGATTACTCGTGCAACTGATGAGTTGAGCACGGCGTTTCGCGGCGGCCAATGCGGGCAACAACATGCTGGCGAGAATGGCAATGATTGCGATGACGACTAGAAGTTCGATCAGTGTGAACGCGATCCATGAACGTTTAATCGCGCCCGCACGCAAATGTTGGGTTTGCATATTGGGTTGTGATTACTGTGCCATTTTTTGTCAGCGTGACAATGGAAATGTGGGGTGTGCGGTCAGATGGCTCAAGCTGTGTTGATGACAGTGGTGGGTAGGTTGGTCCTGGCGGCGAGACGCCGCCAGAACCCGGCAGGCGGGACGCCTGCGCTACGTGCGAAATGCGAAACCTTCTGGCACGGCTGACCGTCTTTTGCTTGTAGGATGACAATTGCAGCCAAACAGCCGTCGTCGTATCCTTGGAGTGCCATGAAACAGCCCACAATTATTCTTCTGTCCGTTGTTGCTGTGCTTGGCTATGTCGCGAGTTCGATGGGCGCCTCGCCACCGGTCCAACCGGCGGCCGGTCAGTTACAGTACTTTGAAAGCAAAGTGCGGCCTATTTTGGTCAACAATTGTTATAAGTGCCATAGTTCGCAGGCCGAGAAACTGAAGGGTGGGTTATCGCTGGAATTTAAGGAGAGCGTTTTGAAGGGCGGCGAGAACGGGCCGGCGATTGTTCCCGGGGATCCGGAGCATAGCTTGTTGATCAAAGCGGTTCGCTATACCGATCCTGATTTGCAGATGCCGCCGAAGGGGAAGAAGCTTTCGGACGCGGAAATTGATACGTTGGTGACGTGGATTCGAATGGGCGCGGCGGACCCGCGTGTTGCGGGCGCCACTAAAGTAGGGGGCAAAGAACCGCGGCAACATTGGGCGTTTCAAGCAATCAAACATATCAGCGCGCCGGAAGTGCAAAATACGAATTGGGTCGCGAATCCAATCGATTCTTTCATTCTCGCGAACCTTGAGAAAAACGGGATGAAGCCGTCGGGCCCGGCCGATAAGCGCACTTTGATCCGACGCGCCACGTTCGACTTGACCGGACTGCCGCCGACGTCGGAGGAGGTTAAGGCTTTTGTTGATGACAGCGCGCCGGATGCTTATGCGAAGGTGATTGAACGTTTGCTGGCGTCGCCGCAATACGGTGAGCGTTGGGGGCGATACTGGTTGGACGTCGCGCGTTACTCGGACACGAAAGGGGATGTGAAGAAGAATCGCGAGACGCCGATTTACCCCAACGCGTGGACGTATCGCGATTATGTCATTCGCGCGTTCAACGATGACAAGCCTTACAATCGTTTTCTGCTCGAGCAAATCGCTGGTGACAAAGTGCCGCAGGATCAGAATCGCAGCGCGCTGGCAGCGGAAGGTTTTCTGACGTTGGGCGATCGCTTCAATGAAAACAACAACGACATCATCAACGACCGCATCGACGTGGTTTGCAAAGGCACGATGGGGCTGACGGTGACCTGCGCGCGTTGCCACGATCACAAGTTTGATCCCATCTCGCAAAAGGACTACTACGCGTTGCACGGGGTTTTCAATAGCAGCGTCGAGCCTGGGGATCAGCCTGTGCTTGGAACGATCAAGCCCACTGCCGATTACATGGATTATTCCAGGAAGCATAACGCGCTTGTGCAACAAGCGGCGGCATTGCAGCAAGGGGCGCGTCAGCGCAGGAAATCCGGCGTGAAACAAAAGGATATCAAGAAAGAGGAAACCGAACTGCAACGTGAACTGACGAAGCTCGACATGAGCCATCCCGGCGCGCCGCCGCGGGCGAATGCGCTTTATGACGCGACCAAGGCGAAGGATTCGCACGTGTTCCTTCGCGGCGAAGCCCAGAGCCCGGGCGATCTCGTGCAACGCCGGTTTCTGGAAATCTTCGGTGGCGCACGCGCGCCGTTTCGCAGTGGCAGTGGACGCCTTGAACTCGCGCAATCGATTATCAGCCCGAACAATCCTTTGACCCCGCGCGTCATCGTCAACCGCGTTTGGATGCATCATTTCGGTGACGGCTTCGTTCCCACCCCCGATGATTTCGGCAACCAATCCGAACCGCCGAGCCACCCGGAACTGCTGGATTATCTCGCGACGAAATTCATGGCCGACGGTTGGTCCATCAAAAAGCTCCATCGCCTGATCATGCTTTCGAACACCTACCAGCAAAGCAGCGAGGACAATCCGCGTTACGCGCAGCAGGATCCGCAAAACCGTTTGCTCTGGCGCGCGAACATTCACCGGCTCGAATTCGAAGCCATGCGCGATTCCATTCTCGCCATCGGCGGCGTGCTCGACCTCCAGATGTATGGTCGCTCCGTCAACCTCGGCGAACAACCCTACTCCCGTCGCCGCACCGTTTACGGCTACATCGATCGGCGCAATTTGCCGGAGGTGTTCAACCAATTCGACTTCGCCAATCCCGACATCACCACCGGCAAGCGTTACGAAACCATCGTGCCGCAACAGGCGCTCTTCATGATGAACAGCCCGCTCGTCGTCGAACAGGCGCGCAACATCGTGAACCAAAAAGCGTTCACGGATTGTGCCGATGCCAAAACGCGCATCGAGTTTTTGTATGAGCGCATCTTCCAGCGCGAGCCGACGGACACCGAGCTGCAGCTGGCGGTGGCCTTCATCACCGAGTCACCCGCGCCGGAAGCGATCTCTGCGGAGGGCCGGCAATTCGTGAACAAACAGCGCAAAGGCGGCGGCGGCAAAAAGGGGCCGGCGATGAGTCTGGCGAACATCCCGGCGTCGCAACTCAAGCGCATCGGCGCGTGGGAAAAGTACGCGCACGCGCTGTTGCAGACCAACGAGGCGTTGTTCATCAATTAAGGGGACGTGTGGATTTTTGCGGTCGCTGCGTTGGACGGAACATTGCTATAGGCTCACAACGTCGCTTAGTATCGCTTCGAGCCAAGGGTGCTCGACATGCACGTTCAGCCCAACATCCACCGTCAGGCGCTTTGTCACAAGATAGCAACTGTATGCGCAATCACGGTCATTCTCATCGGTGGCGCGGGTTGCCTCGGCTGGATTTTAAACAGCGATTTGCTCAAGCGCATCCACCCGTCGTTGGTGACGATGAAGTTCAACACCGCCGTTTGCTTCGTGGCTGGCGGCTTGTCGTTGTGGCTGCAATTGCGCGAGACATCCAAACCATTTGCGCGGGCGATAGCGCGATGTCTGGCGTTGTTCGTTGGCGCGGTCGGTGTGTTGACGTTGGTTGAGGTGCTAAGCGGAGCAGACTTCGGGATCGATCAATTAATGTTTCACGAATCACTCGCGGAAGCGGGCCAATCATTTCCCGGTCGCATGGGATTTGCGTCGACGATGGCTTTTACTTGCTGCGGCATCTCCTTGGCGTGGTTGGATGGAAAAATTTTGGGCCGGTATTGGTCCAATTGGTTCGCGGGCGCGGCGTCGGTGTTCATCGCGTTGGTGTTTCTTTATTATTTTTACGGCGTTGAACAATTCGAAGCGATCGCGCGTTACGCCACGATTGCGTTGCACTCATGCGTGGCGTTTTTTTGTTTGTGCCTCGGCATCTTCCTAGCGAGACCGATGCGCGGGGCGATGTTGGCGTTTCTCGGTGACGGGCCGGGCAGCGTGGTTGCGCGACGGATGTTGTTGCCCGCAGTAGTCCTGCCGCTGCTCGTTGGTTGGTTGCGCCTTGTTGGACAACATGCCGGTCTTTACAGCGTCGGGTTCGGCCGCGCCATCTTCGCGCTCGCGGTGATTCTCATTTTCACGGTGCTCATCTGGTGGACGGCTCGCGCCCTCGATCGCGCCGATGCGGCCCGCTCCGAACAGGCGCGGCAGCTGCGAGAAACCGAGGAACGATTTCGCGCTGAACTGCAAAAGCACGCCGCCAATCTCGAACACACCGTGGCCGAGCGCACGTTGGAGCTCAAAGAAACCAACGAACAACTCGAGGCGTTTGTTTATTCCATTGCGCACGACTTGCGCGCGCCGTTGCGGGCGATGCAGGGATTTTCCGAGATACTCATTCAAGATGAACCGGCGCTCGCGCCGCAAAGCAAAACCTTCCTCACCAAAATCCATCACTCGGCCGAATACATGGACAAAATGATCCTGGACCTGCTGGCGTTCGGCCGCACGTCGCGCAGCGAAGTCCGGCTAACGTGCGTCGACATCAAAACGGTTTGGGAAGCGGCCGTTTACCAGTGCAGCGCGCAAATCGAACAAGCCGGCGCCATCATCGAAGCCCCCGGGCCTTTTCCCGCCGTGCGCGCGCAAGAAGCAATTTTGACGCAGACTTTGGCGAACCTGCTCAGCAACGCGATCAAGTTTGTGGAACCGGGAACAACGCCGCGCGTTTTGTTCCGGTGGGAAGACACCGGTCACAGTGTGCGCTTGTGGATCGAGGACAACGGCGTCGGCATCGACGCGAAATATCACGAGCGCATCTTTCGCGTGTTCGAACGTTTGCATGGCCACAAATATCCGGGCACCGGCATTGGCCTCTCCATCGTGCGCAAAGGTGTCGAGCGGATGAATGGCAACGTCGGGCTGGACTCGCAGGTCGGCAAAGGGACGCGATTTTGGATCGAATTGCCGAAGGGCTGACACACTCCGCGACACCCTCAAGCGCGTGATGGACAAACAGGCCAAGCAGGTTTGAAGGTAGGGCGAAGCTCCTGCTGAGCCTTTCGACATCAATTATTAGTGAACTTTTGGCCAGTTGGGAAGAAGCAGCCCGACGACCAGCCCTAGGGCGGCGGCTACCAGAATCAGGATCCAGAACTTCCACGTGCGGAAGCTGTTTTTGCTTTTAGGTTCAGACTTCATTTCACCTAACTATAAACGACGGGGTTTCGCGCTTTCCTTCGTGCCGTTGTTATGCGCCGGTCTCATTCTGGCGGCGTAATCCTTTTACCTTGGCTGTATACGTATTGCACCTTCCCGCCATCATTAAAATACACGGCACCGTGTCCAATCCCTGGGGGGATGTCATCGTATTTCCACATTTCTGACGTGCCGATGGTCCATGTGCCTTCGTAATTGGTGTGCGTAAGCAAATGGGTTGGTGCTCCCGCCGCGACCTCAACCTGCTGCTTGCTCATGCCGAGCCAGAGCTTTCTGAGCTTTGGGTCAAGACTATCCTTTTGGGAGCATCCGCAGACCAGAATGATCAGTAAGACAAAAGACAGGAGAGATTTCATAGTGCCAGAGCAGACCCGTGCATAAGTATCTACGACAACTGTTCGCAGCGTCGGCGTAGGTTGTCAATAAATCGCGCTTGACTGCTCTTTTGTCCTTTGGCAAAAAAGCGGCGTTCCCATGATTGTGTGTGCGACAGTGGCTTTCATGGGCCGGGGAATCGGTATCCGTGGCCTCTTGGTAAATGGCAAGGCGATCGCGCTGGTAGGATTTTTTGCGCGAGTCGTTGCAGCTCCCATTTCGTTTGCCTCTTCCACTTTGTCCCAGGCCGGTGTTCGACAACTACCGAGGGGCCCGGGACAAGCCACCGCGCGTGTGCGCGGCATCCATGTTGGCGCCAGCTTGAGACAGCTGGCGCCAACAAATTTTTTCGCCGCTAATTTTCCTCGCCCAAACCGGCCCAGCGAACCTCCCGCTGGTCTCCGCCGACGGCTCGCTGGCACCAGCGGACCATTCGCTGGCCTCAGCACGTCCTTCGCTGGGTCAAAATCAGCCGTTCGCTGGCCCCAGCGCCCCGTTGGCTGGCCCCAGCGGGTCATTCGCTGGCTCCAGCCGACCGTCCGCTGGCCCCAGCGAGCCTTCCGCCGGGCCCCTCAATTTCTTTCTAAACACCTCAAAACCAATAGCATAACAATCAAAATCATTAAATCCTATGGCTAGAGAAGACTTCATCCCCGGAAAAGACAACGACCTGTTGACCATGCACGATAAGTTCAAATCCGGCATGGCCACGTATGGCGCAACCCTCGGCTTCACTGCCGGTGAAATCACTTCGGTGAACACCGACAACACTACGTTGCACACGGTGATCCCGGCGGCGGAAATTGCCAAAGGCGCGGCCCAGGCTGCCGTCAACACGAAGAACCTCAACGTCGTCCCGATCGTGGCGCGGACTCGCGGCTACGCCAAACGGGCCAAAGCCCATCCGAATTACGACCCGTCCAAGGGCGCGGCCATGGGCATCATCGGCGCGGAAGATTCGACCGACCTCCACGTCTCCGCGCCGGAGATCAAAGGTCGCGACCTCGGCGGTGGCCATGTCGAAATCCAGTTTGGCAAAAAGACGGCCGACGCGGTCTGGATCGAATGCAAACGCGGTACCGAAACCGTCCACACGTATTTGGCGTCGGACACCCACTCGCCTTACATCGACAACCGGCCCTTGCTCGACCCGACCAAGCCGGAGTTGCGTAACTATCGCCTGAAATTCATGAAGCTCGGCGAAGTCGTCGGCATCTACAGCGAAGAGTTGGTCATCAACTGCGCGCCGTAACCGCTCGCCAACAAAAGATCACCACAGAGGCACAGAGACACAGAGGAAAACAAAAAATTTTCACTGTCCCCCTCCGTGCCTCTGTGCCTCTGTGGTAAAACTCCGTTCTCTCCTCCGATTATGAGCATCGACGAAATCAGAAAATTTTTGCGCGAACGCGATCTGGAAGCCGTCCCCATCACCACACCGCCCGCCGGCACGCTCGCTGATTTTATGAGTTGGTCGCCGGAGAATACTGCGGGTGTCGCGTTTTTAGGCGGGAACTTTCCCGAAGGCGTCACCCAGATCATCGCCACCGGTTGCACCGCCGATACCATCAAATTCTCCGACGCCTTCGCCGCCTGTCAGACCGTCGAGTTGAGCAATTCCAACGCCGTCAACCTCACCATTCCCGCCAGCACCGCAACGCTCATCCTCAACGGCGTGTCGCAGCCCTCCGCGCTCAACTGCACTTTTCCCGCAGGCTTGCAACAACTGAGCCTCAGCGGCTCGTTCTACACCAGCTTGCCGGCGTTGCCCGACGGCTTGGAGCAACTGGACGTCAGCGCTTGCCCACTGCTCGGGATCATCGCGGCGTTTCCGGCGGCGTTGATCAGTTTGACTTGCGATAATATCACCTGGGACCATTTGCCGTCGCTCGCCGGAACGCAGCTCCAGATCTTGCAAGCCGCCAACACCGGGCTGGTGGCTTTGCCCGCGTTGCCCGCGACTTTGACGCAGCTGAGTTTCGACGGCAGCCCGCTCACGACGGTCCCGACGGTCCCCGCCGCCACGACCAATATCAACGCGAGTAATTGCGCGTGGGACAGCGGGATGGTGGATAGTTTCCTGGCGCAATTAGTCACCAACGGCGCGCTCAATGGCAACGTCTCAATCGACGGCACCAATGACGCCCCCAGCGCCGCCGGTGTCTCGAGCGCGAACACGCTGCAATCGCGAGGTTGGGTGGTGACGACGAACTAAGTTGGTTGCGTCGTCGCCACCACCCCTTGCACCGACCTCACGGAGCCAACCTTCTTACATGGTGGTGCGACCGCCCGTGCGGGTATTATCGTCGGTCGTTCTGTCGTGTTTGCGCAAACCGAGCAATCCCAACAACCCAAGCAAACCGAGCCATGCCCAGTTTCTCGCGGTGCTGTTGTCGGTGCTTGCGCCAGCCGGTTCGCTTATCGAACTGCCAGCGGAATTGCCGGAGCCGGAACTGCCGGAGGAACCGCTGCTGCTCTGGGCCATCAGCGGCGAACTCAGCGCCGTCAGCGCCAAGGCCAGGCTTGCGAGAGATTTCTTTGCCGATTTGGAGGATAACAATGTCTTCATACCGAAAGGTAACGCCGTCGGCCAAGGGCGCATTTGTATTCTCAGGTGGGCGGTTTGCCTTGGCTGCATCGGGTCAATCCCGCCGCGCCGCGAGCGCGAACACTTGCAATCGCGAGGGTGGGTGGTGAGGAGGAATTAACCGGTGGGGGTGACGTGAGCAACTGGTTCGTAGGGCTCGTCGGTCTCCGCGTCGCGTGGCAGTAGGCTCCTGCTAAACTTTCGGTCCTCCGTATTTTTTCTTTGCTTCATCTGCGATGCTCTGGAGTTGAGCAAGAAAGTCCGCAGGCGATGCACTCGGAGTGCAAGCGATGCTTGAGGGCGCTGTGGGCTGACAGGAAGATGCCGGACGAGGGCCGAGGTTAGTCCAAGCGTCGTCGTAAACATTGTAGCGTATGGCGGGTCCGACGGATAACTCGGTGGATTGACCCACTCCAAGCTCTCGGAGTGTATTGCAAATGAGGGTCAAACCCTGGCTCTCATCTGTAACCTCATACTCGACATTGTAGTGCGGCTCGTCAGTGACCATCGTGCCCCCTCCGACATAGGTGCCAAGCTGTGCCTGCTGAAGCGCAGCATCAACCGCATCCCTGAAACGCATGCGACTGCCGAATGATGAATCCTCTCCGAACAGCCTCACTGTGATGGTAATTCGATTTTCCATACGCGATGTTGAGCCAAACAATTACTACGCGACAGACGTTTGCATATAACAATTATACGAACAAGGCGTTTTGATGCGCGCGCCAGCGATTGCGCATTGAGTTTTCCTTTCGCTCGTCCAAAGTTTCTCCATGGCGCGTGACTATGTGCTACAACCTTTTTCTACCCCGGTTCATTTGCAGATCGATTATGCAAAGGAACTCAACGCGCAACAGCACGCCGCCGTCACCGCGCCGCCCGGACCGGCCCTGGTCATCGCCGGAGCGGGCTCGGGCAAAACGCGCACGTTGATTTATCGGGTGGCGTTTTTGTTGGAGCAGGGGATTCCACCGGAACGCATCCTGTTGCTCACGTTCACGAACAAGGCCGCGCGCGAAATGATGCGGCGCGTCGCGGATTTGCTCGGCACGGAAATGACGACGCTGTGGGGCGGCACGTTCCATTCCATCGGCAATCGCGTGCTGCGCCGGCACTCGCGCTTGCTGGGTTACAAACCGGATTTCAGCATCATGGACCGCGAAGACGCCAAGGATTTGTTGCAGGCGTGCGTGGACGAAATGCAGATCGACGTGAAGGCGACGCGCTTTCCGAAAGCGGAGGTGTTAGGAGATATTTTTTCGCTCGCGTCGAATAAGGAGAAGACGATCCCGGAAATTCTTGGCGAACAGTTCCCGTATTTTTCCGAGCTGAGCGAACAGATCGCGCTGGTGAAGACGAAGTATGTCGACAGGAAGAAATCCACGAACGCGATGGATTTCGATGACCTGCTGTTGCTCTGGGTCAGGTTGCTCAAGGAGCACGAGGAGGTTCGGGAAGATTATCAGCGGCGATTTCAGTTCGTGCTGGTCGATGAGTATCAGGACACGAATAAGATTCAGGGCGAGTTGATTGACCTGCTCGTGGCGCGGCACAAGAACATCATGGCCGTGGGCGATGATTCGCAAAGCATCTATTCCTGGCGCGGCGCGCATTTCCAAAACATCGTCAATTTCCCTGAGCGGTATGTGAACGCGAAGTTGTATCGCATCGAAACGAATTATCGCAGCACGCCGGAGATTTTGGAGTTGGCCAATGCTGCCATCGCCGCCAATGCGAACCAGTTCGAGAAGCATCTGACGGCCGCGCGGAAGTCGGGTTCGAAACCGGTGTTGGTGATGTGCGATAGCGGGGATCAACAGGCGGCGTTTGTCGCGCAACGGATGTTGGAGCTGCGCGATGAAGGCGTGGCGTTGAACAACATGGCGGTCCTTTACCGGTCGCATTTCCATGCGCTCGAATTACAGATGGAACTGACGCGGCGCAATATTCCGTTCAGCATCACGAGCGGGATTCGGTTTTTCGAACAGGCGCACGTTAAGGATGTGGCCGCTTACCTGAAACTGGTGACCAATCCGCGCGATGAACTTTCGTTCAAGCGCATCGTACGACTGCTGCCCGGAGTCGGCGGCAAGACGGCGGACAAACTGTGGGCGTGTTTTAATACGCACATCGACGCGGCGCTTGCCGAAGGTGCAAACGCACTCGCGAGAGCGTTGCAAAAATGCACGGGGTCGGCTCCAAAGAAGTCTGCGGTGGCCTGGGCGCAATTGATGGCGACGACGGCGCAACTCGAAAGCCCGGACATCCGCAGCAGCGCGAGTCGGATGATCGTGTTGGTTTTGGAGGCGGGCTACGAAGAGTATTTGAAAGAGCGCTACGCCAACTTTCAAGACCGCCGGGAAGACCTCGAGCGCCTGGCCGGGTTCGCACAACGGTTTCAAACCATTGAGGAATTTCTCACCCAGCTCGCTTTGCAAACGAGCGTCGAGGAAGCCGAAGAAACGGAAGCCCGTCCGAAGGAAGACGAAATGGTGAAGCTTTCGACGATTCACCAATCCAAGGGGCTGGAGTTCGATGTGGTGTTTATCATTATGTTGTGCGACGGCTTGTTCCCGTCGTCGCGCTCGATCGAAAGCATCGAAGGCGAGGAAGAGGAGCGCCGTTTGTTTTACGTGGCGATCACGAGGGCGCGCAATGAGTTGTATCTAACATATCCGTTTCTGCGACGCGGCAATCATCCCGGCGAAGAGCTGCGCCAGCGGCCATCGCGGTTCCTTGGTGAACTTCCGAAGGAGCTTTTGGATGAGTGGAACTTACGGCCGTATTCGTAAGGTTTTGCCAGACGAATTTTTAAGGCATTGCAGTTCATTTGAAGATTGTTTTACGTGCGGGGAGTGGCTACGATGCGAGGTATAGACCCAGTTACGCAAAAACCCTTGCAAGCCCATCGTCCGCCATTCCGTTATGCCGTGCTGCTCCTCATGAGCTGTATCATGAGTTTTGCGGCGTTGGCGGGACAAACCATTAACCTCGCGTGGGATGCGACTTCCGACCCAACGGTTGTTGGCTATTATATTTACTACGGTCCTTCGCCCGGTTTTTACACAGATCGGTTCGATGCCGGAACGAACTTGAGCTTCACCACACCGGTTTTGCCTGACGGTGTCTATTATTTTAGCGCGACGTCGCGGACCGCCCAGGGTGTGGAAAGCGATTTTGCGAAT
>JAQGOW010000314.1 GCA_028293405.1 Verrucomicrobiales bacterium | reverse complement strand
GCTTCATGGCCCGCCTATCCGACGAAGCGCGGCTTCGATTATTACTTCGGCTACATCCGCCACGCCGATGGCCACGAACATTATCCGAAGGAAGGTCTCTATCGAGAATCGCGCCAGGTTTGGGACGGCGACAATGAAATCTCGGCAACACTCGACAAATGTTATACCGCCGATTTGTGGGCCGCGCGCGCCAAGAAATGGATTATGGACGAACACGCCACCAATGCCTCCCAACCCTTTTTTCTGTATCTCGCATTCGACACCCCGCACGCCGTTCTGGAACTCCCAACCCAAGCGTATCCGACCGGCAGCGGCGCCAAAGGTGGTTTGCATTGGCTCGGCAAAAACGGACAAATGATCAACACCGCGAGCGGCAAGGTCGATTCGTGGATCCACCCCGATTACGCCAACGCAACCTGGGACAACGACAACGATCCGAAAACTCCCGAAATCGCGTGGCCGGAAGTTTACAAGCGTTACGCCACTGCTGTTCGACGCGTTGACGATTGTGTCGGTGACGTTCTCCAATTGCTGCGCGATTTGAAATTGGACACCAACACGCTGGTCGTTTTCAGCTCTGACAATGGTCCGGAAAAAGAATCGTATTTGAAAGAGCCGTTTGCGCCGACGTTCTTCAACAGCTTTGGTCCGTTCGACGGAATCAAACGCGATTTGTGGGAAGGCGGCTTTCGCGTGCCGACGATTGCCTGGTGGCCCGAACACATCAAAGCCGGAACGACTTCGTCGCATCCCAGCCAATCGCACGATTGGATGCCGACCTTTGCCGAAGTCGCTGGCGTGCCTACACCAGCGCGTAGCGATGGTGTATCACTGGTGCCAACGCTGACAGGTCAGGGTGAACAGCGCGATTCGATTATTTATTCAGAATATTTTCACAGCGGCAAGACGCCGACCTACGAGCAATTTTCCGCAGCCCATCGCGGTCGTGCGCGCCAACAAATGCAAGCCATTCGCATCGGCGACTATCAAGGCGTGCGTTACAACGTGCAGTCGCACTCGGACAACTTCGAAATCTACAACGTTTCCAAGGACAAGAACGAACGTATCAACGTCGCGAAAAATTCCAGCTACGCGCAATTGCAACAACAGATGAAGGATCGCGTTCTTCAATTGCGCCGGCCTGATAGCGGTGCAGAGCGCCCGTATGACAACGAATTCGTCCCCGCCAACGCTCCGAAATCACATGCACCGGGCCTTCAGTATTCCACATACACAGGAACGTTTCCGTGGTTGCCCGAACTCTCCGCGATGCGCGCCGCGCGCACCGGTACAGCACCACAGCCAACCGCCACAGGCGTGGTCCAGGAAAACGAAACCGGCGTGCAGTTTCACGGGTATGTGAATGTGCCTGCCGATGGCGATTACACGTTTTACCTCACAGCCGATCGCGCTGCCCTTTTGCGAATCCACGATGCCACCGTCATCGATGCCGATTTCGGCTACAAAATGGGAGCAGAAAAATCTGGAACCATCCGTTTGAAAGCAGGACCGCACGCGTTCCGATTATATTATTTGCGACAATCCAGTGGCGCGCCGTCGCTCGCATTTGCCTGGAGCGGCCCCGGTTTCGCAAAGCAAACCGTAGCGGAATCCGCGCTGTCACACTAATCAACCATCGCTGGGCTGGACATTTTCGACCCAACAGCTAACTTCGCCGCGCACGATGAATCTGGAAGACAATATTGGTGACGTCATTCGCAAAGGCCGCCTCGCCTCCAACACCACGCCTGCAACTGCCGCTGCAGCGGCTGGACTTTCGGAGGCTGAGCTAACCGCGATCGAAGAATCGAGCACCATTGCCAAGCAACCAAACTGGGCGGCGCTCGGCAAGGCTATCGGCATGGACGGCATCAAACTCCAACGTATCGCTGGCGGTTGGAAACCGAGCGGAATTGATCTTTCGATTTGGCGCGAACTACGCCAAATCACCAGCGCCGGCAACGGCATGACCGTCAATTGCTACCTCGTCTGGGACGAGATGTCGCGTGAGGCAGCCCTGTTCGACACCGGATTCGATGCCGCGCCGGTTTTCCAACTGATCGAAGAAAACGGCCTCGACCTACGCCACCTGTTCCTCACGCATCTGCACGACGACCATGTCGCAGCCATGGACACAATCCGGGCGAAATTTCCAAAAATACATTTGCACGTGAACTCGAAAACCGCGCCGCCGCAGCATCGAGTTCGCTTGAACGAATTTCTTCATCTCGGCAGCTTGCGCGTGACCAATCGCGAAACGCCTGGTCACGCCGACGAAGGTGTTACCTACATTGTTGGAAACTGGTCCGAAGACGCACCGCATGTTGCCATCGTCGGTGACGCAATTTTCGCGGGCTCCATGGGCGGTGGACGCGATCAATGGGATTTGGCGAAACAAAAAGTTCGCGAACAGATTTTTTCATTGCCGCCAGAGACCTTGCTTTGCCCCGGTCACGGCCCGATGACGACTATTGCGCAGGAAAAAGAAAACAACCCTTTTTTCTGAGGTATGGAGTTCCGCCCTTAGGCGGCTCGTTGTTACTAGCAGCCACCAGCAGCATGCGCATGCTCAGGCTCCTTAGCACCGACATCCGTCTCATCCCAAACTTTCCGCAGCACATCACGGCTGTATTGCAGGTAGTGATGGTCCTTCGAGAAAACCTCCAACGTAATCGTGTCGTCATAACCCGCTTCCTTGAGCGCGCGAATGCAGCCGAATAAATCCAGGTTGCCCGTGCCCAACGGCAAATGCAGATCCGCAGTTCCACCTTTGTTATCGTGCAAATGAACGTGCTTTAGGCGGGATCCGTAGACGGAAATAATTTCCTCGTAAGTGTTGCCCGGTTCCGTGCCGCGCAAGTTGCAGTGGCCAATATCCAGATGCAATCCAAGCTCCGGCAATGGATCGAGCAACTCCGACAATTGCTCCACGGAATTAAAATGAACCGGAACGTTCTCCACCATTAACCCAATCCCCGCATCCTTCGCGACCGGCAACAGTTCGCTAAACGTTTCAATGTTATAACCGACAATAACTTCGCGGTCGTGCAAGTGTTGTTCGCGATCGGGATGAATGTTCATCCACTTTGCTCCGACAATAGCAAAAATATCGATGCACTTCTTCAATTCCTCGCAAGTCGCTTTGCGCAAGCTGCGGAACGGCGACCCAATCGGGAGATAATATGCAGTGTGGCCGACGACCGGCATGTTGTGCCGCTGGAGGATGTCGCGAATTGCTTTGGGATTAACCTGCCACCAAGCCGCGCGAGGTGGCTCGATCGTCAGGTCAACGAAATCCAACCCCACGTCCGACATCCATTGAATTTCCCTCAACGGATCGCACGACGGATGATTCATCGCTCCAATCAGCATGTTCCACTCCTTTTCGCCATCGCCCTCAAATTCATTTTCAACCTTAAATTGTGCAGGTGTGCAACAATTCCGACGCTGGTCCCATCGGCGCAAACCAATTGCGCGAATCCAGAAGCATCGCACGACGTCGTGTCACCTCATCATCCATTCCAAGCAGCGCTGGCGGTAAACCAGCCCGCTGTCGCACGAACTCAGGAATTTTCCGCGCTTTGTCCGGGCAGAGCCATTCGAACACATGCAACAAACCAAAAATTAACGCCTCATCCTCGCGCGCCCGGTTGATCAAATGCTCCCAATCCAACAGGTGCCCGGATACATACAGAATATTGATCACATCCGGCCAGTCGCAACGGTCTCTTTGCATCACGTAAGACTTTTGCCAAAGCATTTCCTCTGGCGGAATGACCTTGAGTTTATCGCCATGAATGCTGACATCGTGGGCGCGTTGGAACCAAACTTCGTCGATATCCGATCGCCGATTGGCCATCCTGAAAATCAGGTCGACGATAAAATCGTCCATCGTGCTGCGGTAAATCCAACGCCGGTCATACGCCAGCTTGGGGTGATAATCCTGAAATCCAGCGCGAGCCAAAGCCGCTGCCGCACGTGGGGCGTGTTCAGGAAGAATAAAGAAATCCGCATCCTTGGTGTCGCGCAAACGCCCAGTGTAGAGAGCCAACCCGTAAGCGCCGCCAAGAAGAAAATCCACCTTCTCCGCGCGCAGTGCGTCAATGGCGCGTTTGCAAATGGCCCATTGCTGAACGCTAATTAGCTCGGTCCAGCCCGGCTCGTTGAACTCGCCTACTTCTTCTCTCCTTTCGAGCCCTTCGGCCACCTCTTTCACACAACCAAGATAACCTGTCATGCCGTTACTGCAAATCGCTGTGTCCGCTCCACCAAATCCGTTCATTTTCCTCCGTTCATCTTTCGATGTCTCATTCGTGTCATAGCAGGTGCTCAGCCAAAATAAAAATTTGCGCTGCGGGGAAATACGGCGACATTCCCGAGCGACAAGCTGACGAGGCAGTCGGGGTTTAGCTTATGAAGCAAAAAAAACATGCGCAAATTGTTGAGAACGTTTCGAACGAAATATTGCAAGCTGGCGCTCCTCGCCGGCCTCGCAAGCCTGACCGGCTCGGCCAATGCGGAAACTCCGGAGCACTTCGCCCAACGCTTCGCCACTTTCAAATTCGAGTTCCACGCCGAAATTCAGGACCCAACTGTTTTTCTCAAAACTAAAAAAGGTGATTGCGACGACTTCGCCATCTTGGCCGATGACGTCCTCACACGCCAGGGCTACACCACTCATTTAATTAGCGTGCGCATGCCCGGCGAAACGCACGTGGTGCTCTACGTCGACGAAGCCAAAGGTTATCTCGACTACAATTTCCGCAGCGTCAAACACCCGTGTTTACGCAGCGACAATTGCTTGCAACACATCGCCGCGCAAGTGGCCAGTTCATTTAACCTGCCATGGGTCGCCGTGTATGAATTTAACTATCACCATCAGATGAAGCACCTCGTGAGCGACATCGTGATGAACGACAAGGTCGACCCGAGCCCCAACAGCCCAATCCAACTGGCCGCCGCCGGCAGCCAACACCCAAAGTAATCGCGCGTCGCGCAGGCGTCCTCGCCTGCGGCGTCTCGCCGCGTGGATTTAGCACGACAACTTTCTTGTTGACAGCATTTCGCCGCCGGTAGATTGTGCCTAGCCCATTCCAAACAACTGCCTGAACTTCTCCCTCTTGGGGAACTCCGGGGACAACGCGGTCTAAACTGAAAACGTGTCATGTTGCAACTTCCTGCGCCCCATTATTTGAAGGCCGTTGAATTGGGTATAATCGATCCCGAAGCTATCGTTCCGCGCGAATGGATTTATGACTTCTGCGTCCTTTGCCCCGCCACACCCGCAGACTGCGTCGGCTTCTTCCGACAATACGGCGCGACCAGTGAAGTGGACGACAACACCTACATCGCACTCGTGGCTGGCGGTTTCTTTCGCAAGATTTTAGAGCCCGCCGGGGTCGCCGAACTTTTAGCCAAACGGTTCACCAAACAAGCCCACCATGACGCCGGGTTGCGCCGCTGTTTGGAACAACTGCAAAGTGAATTCACCAGCGCGGAACGGGCGCAGGAACTCTGCGTCCACGTGCTGACCCCGTATCAAGAACTGGCCGAACGCCTCCTTGGCGACTTGCCGTGCCCGAACGAATTTAGCCTCGGTCGGTAAAACTTGCGCACCGCACGTCCTGTGGCAACTTGTAGTCAGCTTTTTCCTATGCAAAAACCTAAGATTATCGCTTACCTGAAACCGAGTTGTGGCTGGAGCCAAGGCGTCCGCGCCGTCATGCGCAAGTATGAATTGCCTTTCGAAGATCGTGACATCATCAACGATCCCAACCAGCGCCAGGAAATGATCGAAAAGAGCGGCCAGATGCTCAGCCCTTGCGTTGAAGTCGATGGCAAGATGCTTGCCGACATCAGCGGCGAGGAAGTCGAAGCCTACCTGCTCGCCAACAGTCTCATCCAAAAGAATGAGCGCGCTCCAGACGCTCCGATCAATCAGCCTTGCGCTCACGAAATGCCGCAAGCTGCTCCGCTTAGTTTCAAGCATTAACAACTTTTACTCGTAGCAGCCGACGTCAGGAGGCTCTGACTTCCAAGTCATGGCAAAGTGAACCTCCTCACGTCGGCTGCTACATTTTTCTATGGAAGCACCTTCGACACTCATCGTTGGCACCAAGCTGACGCTCACGATCGACGACATCGCCTTCGGCGGCGAAGGCGTCGCGCGCGTTGGTGAGTTTGTCGTGTTCGTTCCATTCGTTGCGGTCGGCGAAACCGTCGAAGCCGAAGTCATCGAAGTTAAAAAACGTTTTGCCCGCGCCAAGCTCCTTGCAGTCACGCAAGCTTCCCCGCAACGCGTCACTCCGCAATGCCAGTACTTCGCGGCCTGCGGCGGCTGCCAATACCAGCATCTCAGCTACGAAACGCAGCTCGCGTTGAAGCACAAACAAATCATCGATTTGTTCCAACGGGTCGGCGCTTTTGAAAACGCGCCGATCGAACCGGTCGTTCCCTGCCCTCAACCTTACGGCTATCGCAATCGCATCATGATTCGCAGCCAATGGAACAAGCCCGAGCAAAAGCTTAACATCGGCTTCATCCGCGCCGACTGCGGCCTGGTCGAGGACATTCACGAATGCAAAATCGCTGAGCCTGCGCTCAACGAACAAATCCAGCACGTCCACAAAAATCCACCGCCCAAAGGTGGAATCAAAGTCGTGCTCCGCATCTCGCCTGAAGGCTGGGAAGTTCCACGCGATTCTTTTTTCCAAAACAACTTTTTCCTGTTGCCGAAACTCGTGGACATCCTTCGCGAACGCATCAAGGAAGCGGGCACCAAACACTTGATCGATGCCTATTGCGGCGTCGGTTTCTTCAGCCTCGAACTCGCAAACGTTGTTGAACGCTACACCGGCATCGAACTCGACAATCTCGCGATCAAATCCGCTCGCATCAACGCCATCAAGCGCAATGCGACCAACGGCGAATTTATTTCCGGCAGCACCGAGCAATTTCTACCGCAGGTCTTGCAGCAAGCCGACCCATCAAAGACGACCATCATCCTCGATCCACCCCGTGTTGGCTGTCAGCCGCAAACGCTCGAATTACTTCGCACGCTCAAACCAGCGCAATTGATTTACGTCTCGTGCCACCCCGCCACACTCGCGCGCGACATCAAGATTTTGACTGAGGGTGGAGTATTCAAGCTCAACAAAGTTACCCCTCTGGACATGTTCCCTCAGACCCAACACGTGGAGTGCATCTCTGACCTGCGTAGTTCCGGATAGCAACCTTTAGTCAAACAGATCCTCCTTGTCACGACGTGCTTCCGCGATAGACTGCCGCCAACTAATGTCTGGACGCACTATCGCTCGAATTGTCGGTGTAGCGATTCTCATTTTTGCCGTCATCATCATGGCCGCATCCGGCACATACGTTGTACCTCCGGGATTTCGCGGTATTGAAGTGATCATGGGCAAAGTTTCCATGGGCTTCAAAGCAGAGGGCTTTGGATTCAAGTCACCATTTATCAGCACCATTTATCCGATCTCCATCCGCCAACAGACGTCGGAAGATAAGGCGGAATGTTACTCTTCGGATCTCCAACAAATTCAGGTCGAACTCCGCGTCCTTTATCGCATTCCGGAAAACACAGTCGTTAAGCTTTTTCAAGAGTATGACGGTGAACCGTTCGAGAACCTTATTGCACCGCGCGTGCAGGAAGCCTTGAAGGAAGTCGTCGCGTTGCAAAGCGCCGAACAAATCGTCAAAAATCGCGAGCAAATCAAAACGCACACGCTCGACCTCGCCCGCAA
>JAQGOW010000308.1 GCA_028293405.1 Verrucomicrobiales bacterium | reverse complement strand
GAAAAATCACGCGGCTTCATTGCTTCGTAGAGCTTGATTGCATCGATGATTTCTTTTGCCGCACGTGCTTGCCCCCCGGCTAGATAGGCGGCTTCAAGCCCGCGAGTGTCGTATTTGGATTCAGCCTTACTGCTCTCGTGCGTCGCTTCGAAATGGGACGCGCGCGCGGCTTTTTCCAATACGTTCAAATTCCCCGCGAGGCAGTCAACGACGGTTTTGATCAGTTGAAATTTATTCATTAGCTATGTTTGCTTTGAAATTCTAAACAAGATGGTTCTAATGGGCAAACTTCGTGAATGATTATTGGAAGACGAATCAAAATTACGTGAGAGTTCTCATCCAACTCTTTGCCGTCGGAATTCTGACTATCCATGCTGACGCAGGCCCGACGCTGACCGATTTGTGGAATGAAAGTGCAGTGTGGGTAAAGGATAGTGAGAATATTGGGCGCGATTTTGGATTCTACTTCATTTCGATCCTCCATGACGGTCACGATCTGCAGGCCTACTACATTCACAATTATAGGGCCGAAAACTCGAAATTGAAATCGACCGTCGGACGGGCACGCAGCCTCGATGGTGTTACGTGGACCAACGACGGGATGGTGTTGGACGTGAGTCACCCAACAGATGAAGGCGCTACCAACGCTTTAAGTTGGGACAACCGGCTGGCGAGCTTCCCCGGCATCTGGAAAGATGGCGGCACATGGTACTTAGTTTATGAAGGTGCTGCGGAGAATATCGGATTCTCTCCGGGCGATATCGGCCTGGCAATTTCCACCGACGGCACGAATTTCGTAAAGTATTTCATGAACCCAATTTTGCGTCACAGCACTGATGGCTGGGAACGCGTCAACATCGGCACCCCGTCGCTCTACAAGGAAAACGGGCTCTGGTATTTGTTCTATCACGGGTTCGACGGGAACGTTTGTCAGATCGGCGTTGCCAGTGGAGTTAGTTTGACGAATCTAGCAAAGTCGCCCGCAAATCCAATTGTGCCCGTGGCGTCGCGACCGAATGCGTGGGACTTCGGCACCATCGGCAGACGTAGCGGTATCGTGAAAGAGGGCCGCTTCTATTATTTCGCCTTCGAAGGCAGCACCGCGCAACCGTACGATTCGGCGAAATGGAGTTCCGGTTTCGCTCGCTCCACCAATCTCCTATCCGGATGGACCAAATTTTCTAGAAATCCTGTTATTCCACAAACGTCTGGAGGCTTTGGTAATGACGGACCGGAGTTACTTCAACTTGGCAAAACCTGGTATCTCTACGCGCGATCACCGCATGGGAATGCCAGCGAAAGATTCCGTTTGATAAGTAGCGATGGAAAAAGGAATCCGTGAGGATTCCAGGCCGCCTGCAAGGATGAAAAATGGAGCCAGCTGTCGGGATTGAACCGACGACCGACGGTTTACAAAACCGTTGCTCTACCGCTGAGCTAAGCTGGCCTAAGCGGCGGGTAATATGGCCGCACCTCAGTGACAATTCAAGGCTTCACTCCGGGTTTGTGAGAATATTTTGCGGCGGCTGCTAATTATGCTTTATACATCTTCAGCTTCCACGGATGGCGATATTCGCGCTCGTAGGAGATGCAGTGTTTGACGTCGCCGTGGTTGGTGATGTCTTGTTTCGCAGCGTCCCACTGGACGGTTTTGCCGCATTCGTAGGAAATGTTGCCAAGATGGCAAAGCATCGTTGTTTTCGCCATTGACTCGATTCCGGAGCGCGCAACTTCGCGGCTCTTTACGCAATCCAGGAAGTTCTGCCAATGAGTGCTTTCCGTGCGTTCGAGTTTGGGCGGTTCTTCGACAGCTTTCGGATCGCCATTCGGGAAAAATTGGTAGCCTTCGCGGTCGACGATCAGCGTGCCTTTGCTGCCGATGAATTCGGAACCGTGATTGCGTCCGCCGTCCACGCCGCGTTGATTGTTGAAGCGATATTCCCAATTCATCGTGAACTTCGGAAATTGATAGATCGCCTGCATGGTATCGGGCGTATCACGGTCATCGTCCATGGTGAACTTTCCGCCGGTGGTCGCGACACGCGTTGGGTCCTGTTGCATCGCGAGCAGCACGATGTCGATCATGTGCACTCCCCAATCGGTCATGAGACCGCCGCCGTAATCGTAGAACCAGCGCCATGTATAATGACAACGGATGGATTGATACGGACGCTTCGGCGCCGGCCCGAGCCACATGTCGTAATCGAGACCTGAAGGCACCGCTTGAGGTGTTTGATGGCCCATCGATTTGTCCTGGCCGGTGATCCATGCGCGACAAATATTGACCGTGCCCATTTTTCCGGACTGCACGAATTCGATCGCCTTCTGGAAATGATTCATGCTGCGTTGCCAGGTGCCAACTTGCACGACGGGTTTGAAATGACGCGCCGCGCTCAACATCGCTTTCGCTTCGACAAAGCTGTGGGAAATCGGTTTCTCACAATAGATATCTTTGCCGGCTTCGCATGCGGCGATGAACGGGATGGCGTGCCAGTGGTCGGGCGTGCCGATGATGACGGCGTTGATATCTTTTTGTTCGAGCAGCTTGCGGAAATCTTTGTAGCGCTTTGGAGCGGGTTGGCCTTTATCGGTGATTTCCTTTTGTGCACGGTCCAAGTGCTTGTCGTCGACGTCACAAATCGCGGCGATCGGAACGCCGAGATCGAGAAAATGTTTCATGTTCTCACGACCCATGCCGCCACAACCGATCAGGCCCATGACAACGCGATCGTTGGCGCCTTTTGACTGTGCGTAAATGCGTGGCGCGAGCGAAAGACCGACCCCGATGCCGGCCATGGCCGTGCCGGTGCGTGAGATAAATTGGCGACGAGTGGTGTTCATAGGCTTAGGTGTAAGAAGACGAGGTAACTGGTTGAGGAATTCAATGAAAGAAAATTTTCAAGGTGAAATTGAAATGGGCTACTTCGGTGTAACAACGTTGAAGCCAATTTGCGCGCGGTCTTGCGCGTTATTGGTGATGAGGTTTTTGCCGCGGAGACGGTTGCCGACAATGATTGCGGCGTCCATTGCATTTTCGATCACGACTTGAGTTTTTCCTAAGTCGATGAAATCGCAATTACTCACTGTGACTCCGCCGCGCTTTGCGTGTATTGCGGGGGACTTAATATCTTTTTGGCCCCAACCGATGAAGTGGCAGCTATTGAACGTGACGTGACCGGTGCCATTGAGCATCGCGTGATGATCGGTGGTGGGAATTCCCCAAAAGCCGCAGGCGGTAAATTTTACTGGACCAGAATTTCCTTCGGCGACTTCGATGCCTGACATAAATTGCCCATTCACAAACGAAATGCCGGCGTGCGTTTGACTGCTTTCGACGCGCACTGCTGTTGGCCCAATGTCCGATCCGCATTGCGTGAGCAGGCAATTGCCGGGACCGCTATTGCGTTGCGTGAATTGGTAACCGATGTGGTAGCCAATACAAAAGCAGTTGCTCAAGAATTCCCAATCCGTGCGCGCGAGAATAAATGCGATCGCTTCCTTGCGCATGAACTCATAAAGCGGCCCATCCCATCCACCCCAGAACGACCAAAAATGCACGTTCTCAACGCGTCCGACGTCATAGCATTGATCGATGAATAATCCGCGATAAAGCGGTTGGCCATAAAGCCCATCGATAAAATGACGTCCGGCGGGAGTGGTTCCGAAATCAACGGCTTGATACGGATTCACCAACAGAACGTTGAGCAAAGAAATATTGTCGCCGCTGCCACGAATCGTCCAAGGATAAGCAACGGGCGGGTTGGTCATTTTCTGTTCGGGATAAAAAATGGTGATGCCGCGGAGCGACGCGTTGGTGTGCAGAGTAAGAAAAGGCTTTCCGTCGAGGCTGCCGGCGTCAGCGACTGCCAATAGAACACTCCCGTCGTTTGAATTGCGGGCAGGCGCTTGAGAGCAACCTTCCAGGCAGACATTCGCTGGAACGGTGAGATTGCCTTTTATCAGGTATCGACCAAACGGGACAAAGACTGTTTTAAGTGCGCCGTCCGATGCAGATTTCAGCGCAGCGACGAACGCTTCGGTATCGTCAGTTTTCCCATCGGCAACAGCGCCGAAATCGCGAACGTTCAACGCGGCACCATTCACACGGGCGGTCGGTGGGTGCTCCTGCGCTTGCACCGACGAAGCACCGAGCGCGCCTGCTACAGCCCCAAAACTGATCCCCGTCAGCCAATCACGTCTTGAGAAATCTTTGTTGATCACAATAAATAGACAGAATGCTGGTGGTGATATTCAGAAAGAGTAAGCACTAAATATTTGATACGAATCAATGTGCAGTTGTGATGCTGACGCCGTACCGGATGGAAGTCCGGCTTCTTTGAGAAATTAAACTGCCGCGTAGTAGCGGCTTTGGAACGTTTAAGGCGAAAAGGTGCTCCGAGGTAAATACCGGTTGGTATCGGGTTCTACCGGGTAGTATCGGTTTAAAAACAAAAAATTATTTACGATTATGAGGGCTTTGCGAGTGCGGCTTTTCTCCCAGCTTTGCTTCAAGTATATGCCAACGCCCGTCCCAATCCGCCCAACTCGATGCCCACTCTTCGCCTGTAAATTTCTTTCGGGCGTTTGGCAGCAATGCAAAAAGTCTTTGCGCCTCACGCTGCGCGCCATCGTCGTCGTTCAACTTGAGATAAGCTTCCAGCAAGTCGAGGTGGTTCTCCGGATAATCCGGCGCAATCTGCACGGCCCGCATCAGATGCTGTCGCGCTTTGGAGTGGTTACCGATGCTCGTCGGCCAACCCGGCGCTTCGAGGTAAAGCATGCCAAGGTTGCGATCGGGACCAGCATAATCAAATTCAGAATTCAATTCGATGGCCCGGACAAACTCCGTTTCCATCTGCCGGACCAACTTCAATGCGCCAAGCGATTTCGTGCGGGCAAGCTGCCCCAGGTTCAACGCGAGATAATAGTGTAACGCGGCGCACTTCTCATTGATAGTCAAGCCGTGTTCACAGGCGTTAATGGCAGGTTCGGCGAGGTCAGCTCGCTCGCCCGAATTCACCGCGAACTCCGCGCGATCAAACGAGGCACGAGCAAATTGGACCACGACGTCGACGTTCGTTGGGGCCGTACGATAGTGCAGCAGAGCGGCTCGATATAATTTCTCCGTGACGCGAAGAAATTGAGAATTTTGCGGGAGCGAATCAGCGAAAACGTTATCAAAACCAAGCATGAACAAAGCAATGCAGAAAACAAACGAGCGCACTTTATTGATGGCGAAATAGGATAACACAACTCTTGGAACTGTGAGTGAACCCGATTTGCCACCGTAACGCAATGAGGATTGGACACGGCTAAGCCGCCGACAGAAGTTCTCGGACTTTGTCCAACAAGGCTGTAGACTCGAAAGGCTTTTGCAGAAACGCCGCGCCGGGATGTACCTTTGCGTCCCCCACCGCGCCAGCCAATGTGTCGCCAGACATATATATAACAGCCAGGCGCGGGTGTTTTTGGGCGAGTCGCTCAACCAACTCGACGCCGGTCATGCCCTGCAGGTTGATGTCTGTGATCACGATGTCGATTTGGCCCGAGTGAGAATCAGCGGCAGCAATCGCTTCATCACCGCCGCAGGCTTCGATGACATTGTAATCATCAAACCTGAGCAGGTCCGCCAACATGCCGCGAAACAGCTCCTCGTCTTCAACCAGCAAAATGGTTTTAGGCTCGCTCATCTACTTACTGTGCGATGGCGCGGTAAAATCGCAATGACGTTCCCGCTGAGCCAGTGTCCGCATAATTCCAGAATCCGGTCGGACTGCTGTTGGTTGCAAGACTCTGCCAATGGATTAAATCGCTCGATGCCTGCAGAACGTAATTCGTGTTGGCCGCTCCAACCAGTTGAAATTGGAACTGCCCGTTAGTCGTCAGATAGTAATTGCCCATGCGCATCGGCGAATTTACCAGCAACGGCGCGATCACGCTCGTGACGATACCCATGCTGTTGCTCGCCATGAGTTGGTAACTGCCTTCGTTGGCGGTTTGGAAGTTTGAAAGATTCAACGTTGTGTTGGTTTGCCCCGACACCGGAACTTGATTGCGCAGCCATTGCAGTTTTGAATTGGGATTACCGGTGACGTTCGCGGTCAATGTCGCCGTGCCGCCCGCAGCGACGGTTCCGCCGTTGGGGTTCGCGGTGAAGATCGGCATAGTCGTCAAATTGTAGTGCAAGTAAACCGTGCCGTATGCGCCGTTCACGCCATCGACGGCGATGTAATAAATGGTGCCGCCAACCGCGTTGAACGTCACTTTGCTCGTACGCCCGTTGGTGCCGCTGTTGTTGTCGCACGCGACTGAAACCAACGAGCTGAAGTCGTTGCCGTTGCCGGTATACACGCCGAGCAACGTATCGAAATTGCTGCCATCGGTATCGATCGTCAGCATGCCGCTGTAAGGCGGTTGATACACAAACCAGCTGGACGCACCACCGGGCACGCCGCAGTTTTCCGGTTCACCGGGATCTTGCGTCGAGTTGTAGGTGCTGAACACTTGCGTTCCGGTGAAGCCACGGGCGGGAGCGGCCTTGGAGTGGATGCGGCCTTGAGCTTGCGTCGCGGCTATCTGCGCGAAAAACGCGTCGGCAAGTTTATCGTAGGCGCGCGCATTTGCGTCCACGCCGGTATCGGAAAAATTAATCTGCAGTTGCGCGGGCGTTCCAAAGATCACCTGTGAACCGGATTGCAGCTTAACCTGATAAACACCGACCGCACTGGGCGTAACGGTATTGAGCGTGTAAGTCCAACCGGTAGCGCCGGAGATCGCCGCGCCATTGAAATACCATTGGTAGTTCAATGATGAGCCGCTGGCATCGACCGTAAACGAGGCCCCGTTGTTGGTCCCGACGGTTTTATCAACCGGCTGTTGAAGCACAGTCGCCACACTTTGAAGTAGTGCGATGTTGCAGTTCAAAATGATGTTGCCGCTTTGGCCGGCCGCGCCGTCAACGGCGATGATGTACGATTTGCCACCGGTGACGTTGAAGGAAACTTGGCTGTTATGAAAGCCGCCGGTTTCGTCGTCGCTCACGATGTTTGTCAGCGAGGTCAAACTTGTTCCCTGATAAATGGCCAGCAATGTGTCAAAGCTGCTGCCGATGGTGGAAACAGTAGCTACACCGCTCAATGTGGGCACCCAGGTCAACCACATCGATTTGCCACCGGGTTTGCCGGCGTGCAACGGTTCGCTGGCTTCAGACGTAGCGCCAACGTTGCTGGCGCTGCCGAGAATGGTGAGACTATTGATCGTCGTGCGAGCGGCAAAGTTGTCCTTGATGGGAAGTTGCAGCAGGCCCAGAATTCCGACGAGCGCCGACTCACTATGCGCCGCGCCGAGCGGGTTGTAGACCACAACGCTATATGCGCCGGCGTTGAGAGGAGCCAACGA
>JAQGOW010000295.1 GCA_028293405.1 Verrucomicrobiales bacterium | reverse complement strand
TCGAACTCGCTGGTGGTTGGTATTCCTGGAGACGATGTTTCCGGCAGAACGTTCCAAGTCGCCAAATACAGCACGAACGGCACAGTCGGCACGTTGATGCAAGTGGACCAAGGCGGCAATGTCACCGTCAGCAACAATCTGCGTGTCTCCGGGCTTTTGCGTTCCGGTTTGGAAATCGGCACTCAGGCGCCCAGTCCCGCGGGCTTGGTGGTGCGGCGGATCAATTCTACTACTTCCTTAAGCAACTCACTCGTGGCATCGTCGCATGGCTTCTCGATTCCGGGTAGCAATATCGAGCTCGTGCGTGACGGGACGTCGGGCGGTTTTCAAATCCACTATCCGGCTGCTTCAGGCAACCTCACCATCGCGTGCATGGGCATCGATACCAACGGCGTGTCGCGGAACTTCTACGTTGGGAAGGTAAATTTAGCCGGGCCCGGAGTTGTGCAGATCTATTCGGATTCGCAAGGGCTTGCGCATTTCGAATGCACGTTCGGCAACACTTATGATGCCGGTCAACATCTCACACGTGTGACTTTATTGCGATACGTTAGCGGCGGGACGACGGATAATTTTTGGTCCGGCGACCTGGTATCTACGTTCAACCAGTAAGAGCCTTTTGTATTCGCAGGCGTTTTCGATAGTCTGAGCGTATGAATCGGAAGCGTGTGGGGATTTTAGGATGTGGCGCGATTGGAACAATGCTCGCGCGGACGGTGCTGGCGAATCCGGCGCTCGAGTTGGCGTTTGTTTTTTCGCGCACGGCAGAGCGGTTGAAGGATGTGCCACAACAATTGCGCGTCACTAGTGTGGAGGAAATCGTTTCGCGTGATGCTGACCTGGTGGTTGAGGCCGCGCATGCGGAGTTGGTGAAAGCTGTTGCGCTGAAGGTGGTGCAAAGATCGGATCTGATGTTGTTTTCGGTTACGGCGTTGGCGGACGATCGGTTTCGTGATGAGTTGGAGAAGTCGGCGGTGAACGCCGGTCACCGGGTGTTTTTGCCGCATGGGGCGATTGTTGGGATCGATGGGTTGGTCGATGCAGGGCCGACTTTGCAGTCGGTCACGATTACGACGACGAAGAGTCCGGCGAGCCTCGGGTTGCCGCCGCAGGATTATAAAGTTGTTTATGACGGGCCGACGCGTGGTGCGTGCGAAAAATTTCCGCGCAATGTGAATGTGCATGCGATGATTGCCTTAGCCGGGTTGGGGTTTGATCGGACGGTGTCGCGCATTGTTGCAGATCCGAAGGTGAATACGAACAGTCATCTCGTTGAAGTTGGCGGCACGGGTTATCGATTTAAGATTGACGTCAGTAGTGACGCGGGCGGGAAGGTAACGGGGGCTTATACGCCGCAGAGCGCGGTGAGTGCGGTGGAGAGGGTTTGTAATGAGCGGGGTGGCTGGCGGTTTGTGTAGTGCCGAGGAAGATTGAAGATTGGAGTTAGAAGATAGGGTTTTTGTCGACGGCTGGCGCAGTCCAAAAAGATTCGGCAGTTTCTGACGGGCGAGGAAGGTCAGCGTTATGGAGTGTTGGAGGAATTTGTCGCCTTGCTCAGAAAACGCGCCGTTGGCATAGTTTAGTTATGAGCACTTTAGCGGAAATCGAGCAGGCGGCGGAGAAGCTTCCCCTTCAGGAGAAGACGGAGTTGCTGCGATTTATGTTGCGAATTGTGCCGGTCGACCAAAGCCAACTTCCGGAGGCGCGGGTCTTTTCCAAAGAGGAAGTTCAGGGTTGGCTGGAGGAAGACGAAGCGAGCATGCGCCGCTTTCGCGAGAATCTGTGAAGCTCTTCATTGATGCCAGCGTCGCCCTGGCTGCAGCGGGGCAAAAAACGGGCGCGTCGCGCACAATCTTCGATGCCGCGTTTAGGATGGGATGGGAACTACAGGTCAGCAATTATGTCTTGCGCGAAATTTCCGCGAACCTGTTTCACTTGCCGCCAACGGCAGCTCAGGATTGGCCGCTATTAAAAAGCCAAGCTGTAATCGTGCGCGACTTAACGAGCTATGACTATCCAGTGGTGTTTGATCCCGCCAAAGATCGCCCAGTTCTTTTCACTGCTGCCGGGTGGGCGGATATTCTGCTAACGCTGGACCGTCGCCATTTTGGTCAGTTCTTTTCGACGGGATTTTACTCGCTGCAAGTATCGACGCCCGGTGACTTTTTGGCGGCGGAACGCAAAGCTTGCCGGTTCAGTTGACGAGCGCCCGATTGCGCTTTTGCGCGTTATAGGACTGTGCCGGAGCTGACGGTGACGGGGGAGCCTTCGGCGATGAATGCGGATTGAGGGGCGGTGGTGAGAGGGGCGACAAATTGCTTTCCGTAGAGGGATGCGATGTCGCAGTCGAGTTGGGCGTTTTTGGTTTGCCAGATTTTCCAGCTCGGGTGATCGACGCGATATGCTTTGGTGCTTCCGTTCCTTTGCGCGGTGTAGCCCCAATAGTGTTCGGTGATGAATTCTTCTTCGGAACCTTCAGAGACGAGTTGTGCTGCGCCCATTTGGGCCGCGCGGAGGGAATTCCACTTTCCTTGATACCTCCACGCGTACTCGACCGGGGTGCCGGATTTTAAGGTGCCGTTTTCCAGTTCGAACGAATGGTGCATCGGCATAGCTTGATATGGTTCGTTGTAGAAGGTGCGG
>JAQGOW010000286.1 GCA_028293405.1 Verrucomicrobiales bacterium | reverse complement strand
CCTTCATTCGCGCGATCTGGTACATCAACACCGCGCTGCTTGTGTTTAACATGATGCCAGTTTATCCGCTCGATGGCGGACAGATTTTGCGGTCGCTGTTGTGGTTCATGCTCGGCAAAGCGCGTAGTCTGTTTGTTGCGACAATCATCGGAATGGGGGGAGTTGTTTTGCTGGTGCTGCTCGCATTTGCACTGCGCTCACCTTGGATCGGGATTATGGCGGCGTTCATCCTGATGAATTGTTGGTCGGGGTTGAAATATGCTCGTGCGCTATCGAAAATCGCGGCGCTCTCGAAACACCCCGAGTTTTCCTGTCCCTCGTGTCACACGTCACCACCGGCGGCGGCGCTATGGGTTTGTCGACCATGCGGAGTGGCGTTTGATATTTTTGCGACGAACGCGGCCTGTCCGAAATGTGGCCAGACATTTCCAACAACGGCTTGTGTCGAATGCGGTGAATCGACGCCGATTGCTCAGTGGGCCGTTCACCGGCCTGTTGCCGAAATTCGCATTTAAGGGTTTTTCTCCGCGAGTTTTTCACTCGATTTTCTTGTGACAAATTCGTATTGTCGCCGCTGGAGGTAGCTAAAGACTTGCAAAAAACGCGTTCAACTCAATAGTTGTCGCTCACTTCAAACAGTATGGCAGACGCTAAGAAACAGGTTTACGACGAGAGTAAAATCAAGACGCTTTCGTCCATCGAGCACATCCGCTTGCGCACCGGCATGTATATCGGCCGCATCGGCAGCGGCGCTCACCAGGACGACGGTTGTTACATCCTGCTCAAGGAAGTCATCGACAACGCGATCGACGAATTCATCATGGGGCATGGCAAGCAGGTCGAGATTTCCGTCGAAGGCACCACTTGCACCGTTCGCGATTTTGGCCGCGGCATCCCCCTCGGTAAGGTCATTGAGTGCGTTTCTCAGATCAACACGGGCGCAAAATACAACGACGACGTTTTCCAATTCAGCGTCGGCTTGAACGGTGTTGGCACCAAAGCCGTCAATGCGCTCTCCAAAGAATTCTTCGTCCGCAGCCATCGTAACGGCGAATACTTCGAAGCCACGTTTAAGGCGGGTAAACTCAAGTCTCAAAAAGCCGGCAAGGCGGCCAACGAACCCGATGGGACCTTCGTCCAATTCACGCCTGACGAAACAATTTTCAAAGAAATCGAGTTCAAGCACGAGTTCATCGATCGTCGCCTTCGCCATTACACTTATTTGAATCCGGGGCTGAAGCTTATCTTCAACGGCACCACTTTCGTGTCGCGCAACGGTCTCCTTGATCTCGTCATGGAGGACCTGCAAAAAGACAACGCCGAGCCGATCTACGCACCGCTGCATTACACGAGCAAGACGCTCGAGTTCTGTTTCACCCACAGCAATAGCCGCTACGGCGAAACGTTTTTCTCCTTCGTCAACGGCCAATACACGAGCGACGGCGGCACGCACTTGAGCGCGTTCCGCGAAGGCTTGCTCAAAGCCGTTAACGAATACGCCAAGGGCAAGTTCGAAGGCGACGATGTCCGCGAAGCGATGGTTGGCGCGGTCGCGATCCGGTTGAAGGACCCGATGTTCGAGTCGCAGACGAAGAATAAACTCGGCAACACCGAAATTCGGACTGACCTGGTCAACACTGTCCGCGAAGAACTACTACATTTCTTTAATCGTAACAAAGATGTTGCGACGAAAATCATCGCGAAAGTCGAAGATACCCAACAGCTCCGCAAAGAGTTGCAGGAAGTCAAAAAGCTCGCCCGCGAACGCGCCAAGGCGATCACCATCCGCATCCCGCAATTGAAGGATTGCAAGATGCATTTGGACAAAGCCAAGGGTAAAGGCAAAGGCTCGATGATCTTTATCACTGAAGGTCAATCCGCCGCCGGCTCAATCGTCAGTACGCGCGACGTTAACACTCAGGCAATCTTCGTGTTGAAGGGCAAGCCGCTGAACGTGTGGGACCTTAAGCGCGACATCGTTTACAAGAACGACGAAATGTTCAACTTGATGTGCGCGCTCGATATCGAGAACAACATCGACAGCCTACGCTACGACAAAGTCATTTTGGCGACTGATGCCGACGTGGACGGCCTGCACATTCGGAACCTGTTGATCACTTACTTTTACAGGTTCTTCGATCAGCTCGTGCATGACGGTCACCTTTTCGTTTTGGAAACGCCGCTCTTCCGCGTCCGCAACAAAGAGGAAACGATCTATTGTTACAGCGAGGCAGAACGTGATGCTGCTTCAGCGAAACTTGGAGGCAAACCGGAAATCACCCGGTTCAAAGGCCTCGGAGAAATCAGCCCCGGCGAATTCAAACAATTCATCGGCAAAGAGAGTATGCGCCTGAGCCTGGTCGAATATGCAAACAAAGGCGACGCCAACGGCATTTTGAGCTTCTACATGGGCAAAAATACGCCAGAGCGCAAAGACTATATCATGCAGAACCTTGTTGTTCCGGTGGAAGACTGATCGGAGCTTAGAACACCTTTTCGAAGCAAATGGCGCCTCAGGGCGCCGTTTTGCTTGACTCGCGTGACGTGAGCTTTATTGTCGGCGTCGAACCCCGTGGAAATAAAGCTCCAGTGCAATTGTGGGACGAAATTTAAGTTCGAATTCGAACCCGTCGACGGCCGCGTCCCGTTCGACGTGACTTGTCCAACTTGTAAAACCGACGCAACGGAATTTGCGAATGCACACGTCGCACAACAACTCGGCATCGTCGCGCCTCCAGCAGTTGCCGAGCCTGTCGCCAGCGACGCGGGTCGCCCGAAGCTGCGCATCGGCGGCGCGTCTCACGCGCCCGCACCCGCGGTGGCCGAACCGGAAGGCGCAGTTGCCGCACCCGTTGCTGCGCCAGCGCCGAGGCCCGCGCCCATGATGCCGGTGTCGGCTGCATACTCAAACCTCACGCCTCCCGATGAAGGTCTGACTGCGAAATTCTTTTACGGCGTCGGTGGGGCGGTGCTGGGCACTGCGCTCGGCTGCGTCATATGGTATTTGATTTTCCATTTCACCGGAAAATCGTGGCGCATCTTCGCCCTGCTGGCTGGTGCCGGCGGCGGCTTTGGCGCGCGCATTGCCAGTAAAGATGAAGGCAGCTCGCAACTTGGCATGATCACTTGTGTCGTCGTTCTGTGCGGGCTGATTTTCACGGCCTACACCATCGGCAAAGATCGCGTGCATCACTTCATCGGTGGCGGTTTCGCGAACGAGCTTTACAGCGAACAAGTGGCTTACGCCAAGCGCGCCGTCAAAGCTGTGCCAACCGGAAGCGAAGACGAGATTCGCGCCTTCGTGGCAAAAGAGGAATCGGACGGCGACGTTAAAACCAAGCCCACGGCAATCAAGGCGCACGATGTCCGCGTGTTCAAAGACGTTAAACTCGCGCAATACAAGCAACTCGCCGACGGCCAAGTGAAAGAGGCCGATTATTTCAAAACGCTCGCACGTTGGGGATTTGAGGAACGGGTCGCCGAAGCCAAGATCGCGCTCGAAGCGATGCCGCACGAGAGCGAAAAGGAGATTCGCGATTACCTCGCGGTTCAATCCGTGGAAGGCAACGACAAGCCCGATCCACAAGCTGTTACAGCTGACGAAATCGCGTCGTTCAAAAACGAAACGCTGCCCGAATACAAAAAACTGGCGAGCGGTGAACAACAATTTGTAGAACCACCAGACTTCACCAAGGCGACGCACAAGAATTTGGACAAGGCCGAGGAAGAAAACGGTTGGGTGCGCGTTCTCTACTTTTTCTCGGGTTGGGGCATCGGCGGCATCGGGTTGATGTTTGTTACGATTGGACTCGCTTACAAAACTTCCACGCACGCATCGGGCTAGAACGGGAAGGTGTATTTAGGTGTATCTCACTGCATCTCGATACAGTGCGTATTTCTGTCTCACGAAGGCCGCAAAGGGCGCGAAGGTGCTTTAAGACAAGGACTTGCTTCTCCACTATTCTCGCAACTCAGGCTTATTGGTTAACATCTTTATGTTTTTGGTAAAAAAACGTTCAAAAAAAACCTAAATCAGGCCTGAGAGGTTTAAACAAACCACCTGCAAACGGTTAACATCTTTTTTATTGCGGTATAAGGCGACAGAAGGTGACAGAAGGCGGTACGCGGAGTACCGGATGACATGTCTGGCGCCGGTCGCAAAGCACGCGAAGAACCGACAACTTCGATTTGGCGTACCAACCAACGGTCCGTTCGACAAAATTCTCATAAACTTCAGACGCTTTCAAAGAACGATAGACCACCATCGAGGTGGTTGCTTTGCATTGTATGGTTTAGTAGCTACTTGTCAACTTTTGAAGAATCACGAGCTGGGAAACTCCTCTCCCCGGCCCTCTCCTCCTTTGGGAAGAGAGGGAGAACACACTGACGTCGGCGGCTATGAATTAAAGGATTACCCATGATGGCCGCCGCCACTGTGACCACTAGCGCCGGAGCTGTGCGCGCCGCCGCCGAACGAGGAGTGGCCGCCGCCACCGCTGGAATGGCTTCCACCGCCGAACGAGGAGTGACCGCCGAAGCTGCTGCCACCGCCGGATGAGCCGCGGGAGGCAAAGTTGCGCCCGCTGAATCCTTGATTGCCGCTGAATCCCTGGTGGCCGTTGAAGCCGCCGCCACTGAAACCTCGGCTGCTGCCGAAGTTGTTGTGGAACCCGCCGGAGTTGAATCCGCGACCGGCGAAGTTACGGGAATGGTTGAAGTTGTTGAACCGGTTGCCGTCAAAGTGGTTGAAGCCGTGATGGAAACCGCGGTCGCCGAAGTTGAAACCGAAACCTAATGAGAATGGGGAGTAGTAGTTGTAGTAGGGATAGCCGTAGTTGTAGCCGTAATTATATCCATATCCGTATGGGTAGTAACTGTAGCCACTGTTGTAGTTTGGATAAGAATAGTAGTAGGGATAACTGCTGTTGTCGTAGTTGTAAACGACGGGCGGCGATTCTTGCGCGGTGGTTGAGGGTTGCGAGTTCACCGTTGCAGATTGTTGCTGTTGAGCGGTTTGCTGCTGTTGTGCCGATTGTTGCGCGGCGATTTGGTCGCGTGCAGCGCGATCAGCGTGGAGCATGGTGGTGACCACGTCACTCGGCACACCGACTTTGGTGAGATAAATCAGATCGTCGGCGCTGAGGTTGTAGTATTGGCGGGACGTTTCGACGTAAGCGGTGACGACTGGGGTGCTTGTTCCGGACTGGAAAAGTTTCAAAACCTGCTTGGTGCCGGTGGAAAGATCACGCGGCGCGGGCACAGTGACATCGGTCGCCG